>NZ_JBXVPZ010000085.1:0-27670 GCF_057961495.1 Streptomyces sp. P5F9
CGATCGCGGAAGACTGATGCCTGCCGAGGTCATCACGCTGCTGGTCGAGGTCGTCTCCACCGGCAGCGTCCATCGCGACTACGTAGTCAAGCGTTCGATCTACGCGGCGGCCAAGGTGCCCGGGTACTTGATCATCGACCCGGTCATGGCCCAGTGCGTGCTGTTCACCGAGCCGACGGGCACGGGCGAGGACGCGGACTACCGGTGCCGGCGCATGACCAAGTTCGGGGAGCCCGCCCCGTTGGAGCCCATCGGCGATGAGCTGGACACCAGCGCATTCGCCACCTATGAGAACATCACGCCTCACCGCTATCCGTGACGAAGTCGATCAACTCCTCGACCCTGCCCAGCAGTTCCGGCTCCAGATCCTTGTACGACCCCACCCTGGCCAGAATCGCCTGCCACACCGCACCGGTGTTTTCCGGCCAACCCAGGGACCGGCACACGCCCGTCTTCCAGTCCTGCCCGTGCGGGACGCGGGGCCAGGCGGCGATGCCCACGGAGGACGGTTTCACGGCCTCCCAGATGTCGATGTACGGGTGGCCCACGACGAGCGCGTGCTCGCTGGTGACCGACTGGGCGATGCGCCACTCCTTGGTGCCGGGGAGCAGGTGGTCGACGAGGATGCCGAGGCGGGCGTCCGGGCCGGGATCGAATTCCGCGACGATCGACGGGAGGTCGTCGACGCCCTCCAGGTACTCGACCACCACGCCCTCGATGCGCAGGTCGTCGCCCCACACCCGCTCGACGAGCTCGGCGTCGTGCCGGCCCTCCACGTAGATCCGCCCGGCGCGGGCCACGCGCGCGCGTGCACCCGGGACGGCCACCGAACCGGAAGCCGTACGAGTGGGCCGTAGCGGACTCGACACAGGCCTGACCAGGGTGACGACCCTGCCCTCCAGGAGGAAGCCGCGCGGTTCCATCGGGAACACCCGGTGCTTGCCGAAGCGGTCCTCCAGGGTGACCGTGCCGGCCTCGGAGCGGATCACCGCGCCGCAGAAACCGGTGCCCGGCTCCTCGACCACCAGGCCCGGCTCCGCGGGGACCTCGGGGGCCGGCTTGGGCTTCTTCCACGGCGGGGTCAGGTCGGCGGAGTACTGGCGCATTCGGATGACGATAGGAGAACCGGGCCGACCACCGTCACGACACGCCGAAACGCGTTGCCAACGCGTCCCGTTGGGCCCGCACGAACCCCGCGTCCACCACCGCTCCGTGACCGGGCACGTACAGCGCGTCCTCCCCGCCCAGTTCGAGGAGGCGGTCCAGGGCGGCCGGCCAGAGACCCGGTACGGCGTCGGGGCCCGCCTGGGGTTCGCCGGACTCCTCGACCAGGTCGCCGCAGAACACCACCGGCGGGTCGCCCGGCACCACGACCACCAGATCGTGGGCGGTGTGTCCCCGCATCGCCACCAGCTGGACCTCCGGGCCGCCGTCCAGTTCGAGCAGTGTGGGGCCCCACACATGTTCGCGGGGGCGTACGAGGATGTCCGCCGCGTTCTCCGCCGCCCGCGGGTCCAGCCCGTTGCGTACCGCGTCGGCCCGCAGCTCCTCACCACCGCTCTCGAACACCGCGTCCGCGCCCGCGGCCACGAAAACCGTCGCCCCGGCAAAGGCAGCCGCCCCCAGGACATGGTCGAAATGGGGGTGGGTGAGCGCGAGAAGCGGCACCCGGCGCCCGGCGAGCGCCTGCGCCTGCCTACGCAACCGCGCGCCCTCCGCCAGGCTCGACCCCGCGTCGATCAGCAGCGCCGAGTCCCCGCCGGTCACCAGCCCGACCGTGCAGTCCCAGCCGGGCAGCCGGCACCGCCCCACCCCGGCGGCCAGCCGCTCCCACCCCGCCTCTTCCCAAGTCACCCTCATACGGCGACGCTAACGGTGACGGCACTCAGGGCGTGACATCGCAGGACCGGCCTTGCCCGGGGTGTACCTCACAGCCGTACACTGGGCCGGGGAACGCTGGCACTCACGCGCACAGAGTGCCAGGAAAGGGCAGCCCGGCACCAAAACGGCGACCAGAACTGGAGGTGTGCGCGATGCTCAGCGAACGCAGGCTTCAGGTGCTGCGCGCCATCGTCCAGGACTATGTCGGCACCGAGGAGCCGGTCGGGTCCAAGGCGCTCACCGAGCGGCACAGCCTCGGCGTCTCCCCGGCGACCGTGCGCAACGACATGGCGGCCCTGGAGGACGAGGGCTACATCGCCCAGCCGCACACCAGCGCCGGACGGATTCCGACCGACAAGGGCTACCGGCTCTTCGTCGACAAGCTCGCCGGCGTCAAGCCGATGACCGGACCCGAGCGCAAGGCCATCCAGAACTTCCTCGACGGCGCGGTCGACCTCGACGACGTCGTCGGCCGTACGGTACGGCTGCTCGCGCAGCTCACCCGGCAGGTCGCCGTCGTGCAGTACCCCTCGCTGACCCGCTCGACCGTCCGCCACGTGGAGCTGCTGTCGCTGGCCCCCGCGCGCGTGATGCTCGTGCTGATCACCGACACCGGGCGGGTCGAGCAGCGCATGGTCGACTGCCCGGCGCCCTTCGGGGAGAGCTCGCTCGCGGATCTACGCGCGCGGCTCAACAGCCGGATCGCGGCCCGCCGCTTCGCGGACGTGCCGCAGCTCGTGCAGGACCTGCCGGAGGCCTTCGAGGCCGAGGACCGCGGCACGGTCGCGACGGTGCTCTCCACCCTCCTGGAGACCCTCGTCGAGGAGACCGAGGAGCGATTGATGATCGGCGGCACCGCCAATCTCACCCGCTTCGGACATGACTTTCCCCTCACCATCCGCCCCATCCTGGAAGCCCTTGAGGAGCAGGTCGTCCTCCTCAAGTTGCTTGGTGAGGCGGGGGATTCGGGCATGACCGTACGGATCGGTCACGAGAACGCCTATGAGGGACTCAACTCCACTTCGGTGGTGTCGGTCGGCTACGGTTCGGGCGGCGAGGCAGTCGCCAAGCTGGGCGTGGTCGGACCGACCCGCATGGATTACCCGGGAACGATGGGAGCGGTACGCGCAGTGGCACGGTACGTCGGACAGATCCTGGCGGAGTCCTAAGTGGCCACGGACTACTACGCCGTTCTCGGCGTGCGTCGCGACGCGTCGCAGGATGAGATCAAGAAGGCCTTCCGTAGGCTCGCGCGCGAGCTGCACCCGGACGTGAATCCGGACCCGAAGACCCAGGAGCGGTTCAAGGAGATCAACGCCGCTTACGAGGTGCTCTCGGACCCGCAGAAGAAGCAGGTCTACGACCTCGGCGGCGACCCCCTCTCGCAGGCGGGCGGCGGCGGAGCCGGCGGCTTCGGCGCGGGCGGCTTCGGGAACTTCTCGGACATCATGGACGCGTTCTTCGGCACGGCGTCGCAGCGCGGACCGCGCTCGCGCACCCGCCGGGGCCAGGACGCGATGATCCGGCTGGAGATCGAGCTCGACGAGGCGGCCTTCGGCACCACGAAGGACATCCAGGTCGACACGGCCGTCGTCTGCAACACCTGCAACGGTGAAGGCGCGGCTCCGGGCACCTCCGCCCAGACCTGCGACATGTGTCGCGGTCGCGGTGAGGTCTCGCAGGTGACCCGGTCCTTCCTGGGCCAGGTCATGACGTCCCGCCCGTGCCCCCAGTGCCAGGGCTTCGGCACGGTCGTGCCGACGCCGTGCCCGGAGTGCGCCGGTGACGGCCGCGTCCGCTCGCGGCGCACCCTCACGGTGAAGATCCCGGCCGGTGTGGACAACGGCACGCGGATCCAGCTCGCGGGCGAGGGCGAGGTCGGCCCAGGCGGCGGCCCCGCCGGTGACCTGTACGTCGAGATCCACGAGCTGCCGCACGCGATGTTCCAGCGCCGCGGCGACGACCTGCACTGCACGGTCACCCTCCCGATGACGGCGGCGGCCCTCGGTACGAAGGTGCCGTTGGAGACGCTGGACGGCATGGAGGAGGTCGACATCCGCCCGGGCACCCAGTCCGGCCAGTCGATCCCGCTGCACACCCGCGGCATCACACATCTACGCGGCGGCGGCCGGGGCGACCTCATCGTCCACGTCGAGGTCACCACCCCGACCAAGCTGGACGTGGAGCAGGAGCGTCTGCTCCGCGAACTGGCGCAGCTGCGCGGCGAGGAGCGGCCCATGGGGACGTTCCAGCCGGGTCAGCAGGGGCTGTTCTCCCGCCTCAAGGACGCTTTCAACGGTCGCTGAGAGGGTCCGGGGGCTGCCGCCCCCGGACCCTCTCTTCGCTCCGGACGGCCGTGTCCGCCATGGCCGGACCGGCTGAAAGTAGTGGCATGTGCCAGGGCCAAGGCCGGATTCGGACTTGTTCGGAGGACGTGACAACATGCCGTCATGTCCTCCGCACTGACCGATTTCTTCCCTCATCCGATCGTGCAGGCCCCCATGGCGGGCGGTGTCTCCGTCCCGCGCCTCGCGGCCGCCGTGGCCGAGGCCGGAGGGCTGGGGTTCCTCGCCGCCGGGTACAAGACGGCCGACGGCATGTACCAGGAGATCAAGCAGCTGCGGAGTCTGACGGGCCGCCCCTTCGGCGTGAACCTGTTCATGCCGCAGCCGGAGTACGCGGACAAGGCCGCGGTCGACGTCTACGCCCACCAGCTGGCCGGCGAGGCCCAGTGGTACGAGACGGAACTCGGCGACCCGGACAGCGGCCGTGAGGACGGTTACGACGCCAAGCTGTCCGTCCTGCTCGACAACCCGGTGCCGGTGGCCTCCTTCCACTTCGGGATCCCGACACCGGAGGTGCTGGACGCGCTGCGCCGGGCCGGCACCTTCACCCTCGTCACCGCGACCACCGTCGAGGAGGCCCTCGCCGTGCAGCGGGCCGGTGCCGACGCGGTGATCGCGCAGGGCGTCGAGGCCGGCGGCCACCAGGGCACCCACCGCGACCTCCCGGAGAACGACGGCGCGAGCCTCGGCCTGCTCTCCCTCGTCGCCCAGATCCGCGAGACCGTGAACCTCCCGATCGTCGCCGCCGGCGGTCTGATGCGCGGCAGCCAGATCGCCGCGGCCCTCGCGGCGGGCGCGAGCGCGGCCCAGCTCGGCACGGCCTTCCTCGCCGCCCCCGAGTCCGCCGCGCACGTCCTGCACAAGCAGGCGCTCACCAACCCCCTGTTCACGCGTACCGAGTTGACCCGCGCCTTCTCCGGCCGCCCGGCCCGCGGCCTGGTCAACCGCTTCATGCGCGAGCACGGCCCGTACGCCCCCGCCGCGTACCCGGAGATCCACCACCTGACCTCCCCGCTCCGCAAGAAGGCCGCCGCGTCCGGCGACCCGCAGGGCATGGCGCTGTGGGCCGGCCAGGGCCACCGCATGGCCCGCGAACTGCCCGCCGGCCGGCTGGTCGAGGTCCTGGTCGCCGAACTGGCCTCCGCCCGGACAGCGTTGTCGTCCGGGGGCGACCTCCGATGACCGCGCCGGTGTTCATCCTCGACCCCCTGAAGATCCCGGATTTCAGCGGCGGTGAGATCGTCCTCGACGGCCCCGAGGGGAGGCACGCGGTTTCCGTGCGGCGGATGCGGGCCGGTGAGGACATCGTCCTCACCGACGGACGCGGCCGGTGGACGGAGGGTGTCGTCAAGGCGGCCGAAGGCAAGGACCGGCTCGTCGTCATGGACCTGGAGTCCGTCAGCGAGGAGCCCGCGCCGCGGCCCCGCATCACCGTCGTCCAGGCCCTCCCCAAGGGCGACCGCGGCGAGCTGGCCGTCGAGACGATGACCGAGACCGGCGTCGACGCGATCGTCCCCTGGGCGGCCTCCCGTTGCATCACGCAGTGGAAGGGCGACCGGGGTCTCAAGGCCCTCGCCAAGTGGCGCGCCACCGCACGCGAGGCCGGCAAGCAGTCCCGCCGGCTGCGTTTCCCGGAGGTCGCGGACGCGGCGACGAGCAAACAGGTTGCGGCACTTCTGGCCAAAGCCGACTTCGCCGGCGTCCTCCACGAGGACCGCGACTACGGCAGCGAGCCCCTGGCCACCGCCGAACTCCCCGCCGAGGGCGAGATCGTCCTGGTTGTGGGCCCCGAAGGAGGCGTCTCCCCCGAGGAGTTGGCGCTCTTCGAGGACGCGGGCGCGAAGGCCTACCGGCTCGGGCGTAGCGTGCTGCGTACATCGACGGCCGGGACCGCGGCGACCGCCCTGCTCCTGGGCCGCACCGGACGCTGGTCCTGAACCAGGGGGGATCGCCGTGGAACTCGCCCAAGTACGGCTGCTCGTCACCGACTTCGCCGCCTGCTACCGCTTCTACGCCGAAGTCCTCGGCCTGAAGCCCCAGTCGGGGGCGGCCGAGGGACCGTACGAGAAGTTCAGCCCCGCGATCGGGTCCGCCGGGATCGCGCTCCAGGACCGGGCGATGATGGCCCAAGTCCTCGGCGAACTGGGTGACTTGGCGACCGGGCACCGGTCGCTGGTGGTGCTGCGGGTGGACGACCTGGACGGGTACTGCGGGCAGCTCACCGCCCGGGGCGGGGAGCTGCTGCACGGGCCCGCGCCGATGACGGACCGGATGCGGGTCGCCCATCTCAAGGACCCCGAGGGCAATGTGGTGGAGCTTCAGGAGTGGCTGCTGCTGCGCGGCTGAGGCCGTCCGCCGGGGAATTGCGCCCCCGGCGCGCGGGTGTCCGTATGCGCTCTTCCGTGTGCGCTGCGACGGTGACAGGCTGCCGCCCATGAGGGCGTTGAGACGGAACCTGCTTCGGCCGCGCGGGCGGCGGGTGGCCGCGGTGGCGGGGCTCGCGGTGGTGACCGTGGGCGGCGCCGTCGCGTGCCAGCCCGGTGATCTCAGCTCGGCGACCGTCGCGTACACCACCGACAAGACGGCGACCGCGGAGCTCAAGCGGGACCATGTGGGCGTGCGCTGGCTGACCTGCACGGGCAACTACGGCAACAACGACAAGGCCTACACGCCCGGGAAGACGCCCGCGCCGACCGAGACCACGGTCGTCAGCGTCGACTGCCAGGGGCAGACGACCGACAACCGGGACATCACCGTCACCGGCAAGGTCACCCGGGCCGTCGACGGCGCGTGTGTGCGCGGTGACCTGGTCGCCAAGGTGGCGGGCAAGCAGGTCTTCCACGTGACGGGGCTCGGCGACTGCAACGCGGCGACGCCGTCGTCCGTGAACAACCCGAATCCGACGCTGACTTACGGCCCGGGACCGACCGTGACGGTCACCAAGACGATCTGGTGCAAGGGCGACCCGACCTGCTGGCCTGTCGAAGGCAAGTGATCCAAAGGGCTGTCGGCGGATACGGTCGATGCATAACCTGATCAGGTGACTCAGCCCTCAGCGTCCGCAGCCCAGGCCTATCTCCGCTTCCCGCACCTGCACGGCGAGTTGGTCGCCTTCACCGCCGAGGACGACGTGTGGCTGGCGTCCCTCGACAGCGGCGGCCGGGCCTGGCGGGTCAGCGCGGAGAACGTGCCGGTGACCCACCCCCGCATCTCGCCCGACGGCACCACCGTCGCCTGGACCTCCACCCGCGACGGCGCCCCCGAGGTGCACATCGCCCCGGTCGACGGCGGGCCCGCCAAGCGCCTGACGTACTGGGGCAGTTCACGCACCCAGGTGCGCGGCTGGACCGCCGACGGCGAGGTCCTCGTGACCAGCACCCACGGCCAGGCCAACCTCCGCCGCAGCTGGGCCCGTTCGGTCCCGCTGGACGGCGGACCGGCGACGACCCTCCCGTACGGCTGGGTGGGCGACGTAGCCCGCGGTGAGCCGGGGACCGTCCTCCTGTCCGCCCCCATGGGCCGCGAGGCGGCCTGGTGGAAGCGCTACCGGGGCGGCACGGCGGGCAAGTTGTGGATCGACCGCGCCGTCCGCGACGGGGAGGGTGCCGGCGAATTCACGCGCCTGCACGAGGAGTTGGACGGCAACATCGAGTACCCGGTGTGGGCGGGGGAGCGGATCGCGTTCCTCTCCGACCACGAGGGCACCGGCGCCCTGTACTCCTCCCTCGCGGACGGCTCCGACCTCCGCCGCCACACCCCGCTCGACGGCTTCTACGCGCGGCACGCGTCCGGTGACGGCACCCGGATCATCTACTCCTCCGCCGGTGAACTCTGGCTCCTCGACGACCTGGACGGCGCCGAACCGCGCCGCCTCGACATCCGGCTCGGCGGCCAGCGCACCGACCAGCAGCCGTTCTTGGTGTCCGCGTCCCGCTGGTTCGGATCCGCGTCCCCCGACCACACCGCGCGCGGCAGCGCGGTCGCCGTACGCGGCGCCGTCCACTGGGTCACCCACCGCTCCGGCCCGGCCCGCACGCTCGCCGCCACCCCCGGCGTCCGCGCCCGACTGCCCCGCACCTTCCGCGCCGACGGCGAGGAGTGGGTGGTGTGGGTGACCGACGCCGAGGGCGACGACGCCCTGGAGTTCGCCCCCGCCACCGGCCTCGCCCCCGGCGCCACCCCGCGCAGACTCGCCGCCGGACAGCTCGGCCGCGTCCTCGCCCTCACGGTGGCCCCCGACGGCAGCCGGGTCGCCGTAGGCTCGCACGACGGGCGCGTCCTCCTCGTGGAGCGGGAGACCGGCGAGGTCCGCGAGGTCGACCGCAGCGAGGACGGCGACGCATCCGGCCTGGCCTTCTCCCCGGACTCGGCCTGGCTCGCCTGGTCGCACCCGGGCCCGCGCCCGCTACGCCAGTTGAAGCTCGCCAACACCACCGACCTGTCGGTCACCGAGGCGACCCCGCTCCGCTTCCAGGACTACGCCCCCGCCTTCACCCTCGACGGCAAGCACCTGGTATTCCTCTCCACCCGCTCCTTCGACCCGGTCTACGACGAGCACGTCTTCGACCTGGCCTTCGTGGTCGGCGACCGCCCGCACCTGATCACCCTCGCCGCGACGACCCCGTCCCCGTTCGGACCGCAGCGGCACGGCCGCCCCTTCGAGGCCCCCGACAAGGACGAGACCCCCGACAGCGAGGGCCGCCCGACCACGCGCGTCGACCTCGAAGGCCTGGCCGACCGCATCGTCGCGTTCCCCGTAGAGGCAGGCCGCTACACAAACCTGCGAGCGGCCAAGGACGGAGTGCTCTGGCTGCGCCACCCGGTCCAGGGAGTCCTCGGCGCCACCCGCGCGACCCCCGAAGACCCGGACCCCAAAACGGAGTTGGAGCGCTACGACCTCGCCCAGCAGCGCATCGAGCACCTCGCCGGGGACGCCGACCACTTCGAGGTGAGCGGCGACGGCAAACGCGTCCTGCTCTGGACCGACCACAAGCTCCGCGTCGTACCGAGCGACCGCCGAGCCTCCTCCGAGGACGACGACAACGACACCAACATCAACGTCGACCTGTCCCGCATCCGCCAGACCGTCAACCCGGCCGCCGAGTGGCGCCAGATGTTCGACGAGACCGGCCGCATCATGCGCGACAACTTCTGGCGCGCGGACATGAGCGGCGTCGACTGGACCGGCGTCCTCGACCGCTACCGCCCGATCCTCGACCGCGTCGCCACCCACGACGACCTGGTCGACCTCCTCTGGGAGGTGCACGGCGAACTCGGCACCTCGCACGCCTACGTCACCCCGCGCGGCGGCCACGGCCACGGCGAACGGCAGGGCCTGCTCGGCGCCGACATCTCCCGTCATGAGGACGGCAGTTGGCGCATCGACCGCATTCTCCCCTCGGAGACCTCCGACCCGAACGCCCGCGCCCCGCTGGCCGCCCCCGGCGTAGCCGTCCGCGCGGGAGACGCCATTCTCGCTGTCGCCGGCCAACCCGTGGACCCGGTGACGGGCCCCGCCCCCCTCCTGGTCGGTACGGCGGGCAAACCGATCGAGCTGACCATCTCCCCGGCCGGCGGCGGCGACCCCCGCCACGCGGTCGTCGTCCCCCTGGCGGACGAGGAACCCCTCTACTACCACGCATGGGTCGCCGACCGCCGCGCCTACGTCCACGAGAAGTCCGGCGGCCGCCTCGGCTACCTCCACGTCCCCGACATGCAGGCCCCCGGCTGGGCCCAGATCCACCGCGACCTGCGCGTGGAGGTGGCCCGCGAGGGCCTGGTGGTCGACGTCCGCGAGAACCGCGGCGGCCACACCTCCCAGCTGGTCGTCGAGAAACTGGCCCGCCGTATCGTCGGCTGGGACCTCCCCCGAGGCCTGCGCCCCTACAGCTACCCCGAGGACGCACCCCGCGGCCCGGTGGTCGCCGTAGCCAACGAGTTCTCCGGCTCCGACGGCGACATCGTCAACGCGGCGATCAAGGCACTGGGCATCGGCCCGGTGGTCGGCACGCGCACGTGGGGCGGCGTGATCGGCATCGACAGCAGGTACCGGCTGGTCGACGGCACGCTGATCACCCAGCCCAAGTACGCGTTCTGGCTTGAGGGTTACGGGTGGGGGGTGGAGAACCACGGTGTAGACCCGGATGTGGAGGTGGTCCAGCGCCCACAGGACTACGCGGCGGGCAGGGACACCCAGCTGGACGAGGCAATCCGCTTGGCGCTGGAGTCACTGGAGACCGTTCCGGCAAAAACCCCGCCAGTGCTGCCCACCTGAGGGGCGCGGGGCTGTGTCGATTTGCGGCTCCGCCGCGTGGTCGCGCTCAGCCCCCACGCACCCGCACCCAACGACGATACGATGCGCACCGTAAAGCGCCGCTCAACCCCCGGAGGGAATCCCACATGTCAGGGGACCCGCAGGACGACTGCCTGTTCTGCAAGATCGTCGCCGGCCACATCCCGGCGACGATCATCCGAGAGACGCCCACCACCGTCGCGTTCCGGGACATCAACCCCCAGGCCCCGACCCACGTCCTGGTGATCCCCCGAGTCCACTACCCCGACGCCGCTTCCCTCGCCGCAGCCGAACCGACAGTCGCCGCAGACATACTCCGCGAGGCCGGCGAGGTGGCGACCGACGAGAAGGTCGACAGCTACCGCGTCATCTTCAACACCGGCAGCGGCGTGGGCCAGACCGTCTTCCACGCCCACGCCCACGTCATGGGCGGCCGTGGCATGCAGTGGCCGCCCGGGTAACTCGCCGTGTCCGTACGTGAATTGGTGATCCTCGGCACCGCAAGCCAGGTCCCCACCCGCCACCGCAACCACAACGGCTACCTCCTCCGCTGGGACGGCGAGGGCATCCTCTTCGACCCCGGCGAGGGCACCCAGCGCCAGATGCTGCGCGCCGGGGTGGCCGCGCACGACCTCAACCGGATCTGCGTCACCCACTTCCACGGCGACCACTCCCTCGGCCTCGCGGGCGTCATCCAGCGCATCAACCTGGACCGCGTCCCGCACCCGGTCACCGCCCACTACCCGAAGTCGGGCCAGCGCTTCTTCGACCGCCTGCGCTACGCCACGGCGTACCGCGAAACGGTGGGCATCACGGAGTCCCCGGTGTCGGGGGACGGCGTACTCGCCACCACTCCCGCGTACACCCTGGAGACCCACAAGCTCTCCCACCCCGTCGAGTCCTACGGCTACCGCCTCACCGAGCCGGACGGCCGTCGCATGCTCCCCGACCGCCTCGCCGCGCACGGCATCAAGGGCCCGGACGTGGGCCGCATCCAGCGACAGGGGACGATCGGCGATGTGACCCTCGACGACGTCAGTGAGGTACGGCACGGCCAGCGTTTCGCGTTCGTCATGGACACCCGCCTCTGCGACGGGGTGCACGCCCTCGCGGAGGGCTGCGACCTGCTGGCGATCGAGTCGACGTTCCTCGACGAGGACGAGCAACTGGCCGTAGACCACGGTCACTTGACCGCAGGGCAGGCGGCCCGGGTGGCGCGGGACGCGGGTGTACGGCACCTGGTCCTCACGCACTTCAGCCAGCGCTACTCGGAACCGGAGGAGTTCGAGCGGCAGGCGCGGGCGGCGGGGTTCGAGGGGGAACTGACCGTGGCGCACGATCTGCTCAGGGTGCCGGTTCCGAAACGGCGGTAAAACACCCGTACGATACTTCGATGCCCATTCCCAAAGCCGAACTGCACCTGCACATCGAAGGCACCCTGGAACCCGAGCTGGCCTTCGCGCTCGCGGCCCGCAACGGCGTGGAGCTGCCGTACGCGGACACCGAGGAACTCCGGAAGGCGTACCTCTTCGAGGACCTCCAGACCTTCCTGAACCTCTACTACGAGCTGATGGCCGTCCTGCGCACCGAGCGGGACTTCGAGGACCTCGCCAACGCCTATCTCGCCCGCGCCGCCGCGCAGGGCGTACGGCACGCGGAGATCTTCTTCGACCCGCAGGCGCACATCGCGCGGGGCGTGCACATGGGCACGGTGGTGGAGGGCCTGTGGCGGGCGCTGGGCAGCAGCGAGACCAACCACGGCATCTCCACCCGCCTGATCCTCTGCTTCCTGCGCGACGAGTCCGCCGGCTCGGCCCTGGAAACACTGGAGGCCGCGAAGCCGTACCTCGACCGGATCACCGGCATCGGCCTCGACTCGGCCGAGGTCGGCCACCCGCCGGTGAAGTTCCGCGAGGTCTACGAGGCCGCCGCCGCGCTGGGCCTACGACGCGTCGCGCACGCCGGTGAGGAGGGCCCGCCGGCCTACATCACCGAGGCGCTGGACGTCCTCGGCGTCGAGCGGATCGACCACGGGCTGCGCTGCGTGGAGGACGAGGAGTTGGTGGCGCGCCTGGTGCGTGACCGCATCCCGCTCACCCTCTGCCCCCTGTCGAACGTCCGGCTGCGCGCGGTGGACGTCCTCGCCGAGCACCCCCTCCCCGCGATGCTGGACGCGGGCCTGCTCTGCACGGTCAACTCCGACGATCCGGCCTACTTCGGCGGGTACGCGGGCGACAACTTCGACGCGGTGCGGGAGGCCCTTGGCTTGACCGAGGAGCGGCTGCGGGAGCTCGCCCGGAACTCCTTCGTGGCGTCCTTCCTGGAGGACGACGAGGAGCGGCGGGCGGGGTATCTGGCCGAGGTGGAGGCGTACGTCTTCTAGATGGTCGATTCCAAGGTGAGCCCGTGAGCCCGTGAGCCCGTGAGTCCGTGGCCCGTCCCGAGTGGCGCTCGTCTCTCCCGTTTGACCTGAGTAGACCTGTCTGTCTAATCTGATGCGCGTCTAGACAGACAGGTCTACTCATGCTTCGGACGGGAATGGTCATGACGAATCTCTCGGTCGTCCCGGCGTCCACACCGGCGCGCACCTCGGATGCGGCGCGCGTCGACGCCGGATCTGCTTCCGGATCCGGCAACGCCGCCGTATCCGCCGCCGTATCCGCGCGGGGCCGACGGCTGCCGCCGAGAGTGGCGCTGTACGTACTCGCCTCGATCACCATCTCGTTCCTGGCGGCCTCCAGCGCGCCCACCCCGCTCTACGCGGTCTACCAGGCCGAATGGGGCTTCGACCCGATCACCGTCACCGTGGTCTTCGGCGTCTACGCGGTGGCCGTGCTGCTCGGGCTGCTCACCATGGGCAAGCTCTCCGACCACGTCGGCAGGCGGCCGGTGCTGCTCGCCGCGCTGGCGGCGCAGGCCGCCTCGATGATCGTGTTCGCCACCGCCGACGGCGTATCGGGGCTGATGGTCGCCCGGATCGTCCAGGGACTGTCGACCGGCGCCGCGCTCGGCGCGATCGGGGCGGGGATGATGGACATCGACCGGCCGCGCGGCACGATCACCAACGCGGTCGTCCCGGGCATCGGCACGGCGACCGGCGCGCTGGTCTCGGGCCTCGTCGTCCAGTTCCTGCCCGCCCCCACGCATCTGGTCTACCTCGGGCTGCTGGCGCTCTTCGTCCTCCAGGCCGTCGCCGTCGCGCTGATGGCGGAGACGGTGACCCGCAAGCCGGGGGCGCTGGCCAGCCTGGCGCCGGAGATCAAGCTGCCGCGCGCCGTGCGCCGCCCGATGCTGGTGGCCGCGCCGGTGCTGTTCGCCGTCTGGGCGCTGGCCGGGCTGTACGGGTCGCTCGGCCCGTCCCTCGCACGGCAGTTGACCGGTTCCAGGTCCGAAGTCCTCGGCGGGCTGAGCCTGTTCGTGCTCGCCGGGGTGGCCGCCGTCTCGGTGCTGGTCCTGCGGACGGCGGCGACCCGCACGGTGATGCTCACCGGCATCCTCGCGCTGATCGCCGGGGTGGCCCTCACCCTCGTCTCGATCCGCGACTCCTCCGCCACCGGCTTCTTCGTCGGCACCGCCATCGCGGGCGTCGGCTTCGGCAGCGGGTTCCAGGGCGGTATCCGTACGGTGATGCCACTGGCCCGGCCGCACGAGAGTTCCGGAGTGCTGTCGCTTCTCTTCGTCGTCTCCTACCTGGGCATGGGGGTGCCCGCCGTGATCGCCGGGTTCCTCGTCGTCCACGCGGGCGGACTGACCGCCACCGCGCAGGAGTACGGCGTCGCCGTGATCGTCCTCGCGGCGTTCGCGCTGCTCGGGCTGGTGCGCGGCGGCCGGGACGGGGCGGCGGTCCTCCCGGGCGAGCGGGTCGGCGGCAACGCCTGAGGGGTGGCCTCCGGCCGGGACGCGGCCGGGACAGGGTGGGGATTCCGTCGGAGGGGCGCGACCGGCGCATAATGTAGACAGATCTGTCTGAAGGAGTGACCGTCATGGCGAGTGTCCAGAGCACCGCGAAGCCGTCGGCGCGTGAGCGCCTGCTCGCCGCCGCGAACGAGCTGTTCTACGCCGAGGGCGTGCAGAGCGTCGGGATCGACCGGGTCATCGAGCACGCGGGCGTGGCCAAGGCGTCGCTGTACAACACCTTCGGCGGCAAGGAGCAGCTCGTCCGGGCCTACCTCGACACCCGGCGCGCGGGCACCGCCGACCGCATCGCCCGGGCTGTCGCGGAGCACGACACGCCCCGCGAGCAGATGCTGGCGATCTTCGAGACCCAGGGGCGGCAGTTCGACCGGCCCGACTTCCGCGGCTGCGCCTTCATCCGGGCCGGCGCCGAGGCCGGCCCCGGGCTGGTCCAGGAAGCGGCGGATGCCTATCGCGGCTGGATGCGCGAACTCTTCACCCGCCTCGCCGCCGAGGCCGGCGCCGCCGACCCCGACACCCTGGGCCACCAGCTCCACATCCTCTACGACGGCGCCGGCGTCTCCGCCCTGATGGACCACGACTCCACAGCGGCCGCGGCCACCCGCGCGGCGGCCTCCGCCCTGATCGCGGCGGCGACGGGCGCATCCGCCGAGGCCTGAGCGCGCCCGGCACGCGAGCGTGGATCACGCGGTGCGCCAGGGACAGGGACACTGACGCGGCGTCGGTGGAGCGGCCTGGCCAACGCACCGGCCGCCGGCTCCGGTCGGCCCGATCCGCGGACGGTATGCCGCGGCCCGCTCGGCCGACGCCTGTCCGCCGGTTTCCCGACGCGGCACCACTGGATGATCGATTCCGAGGGATCGGATCGGCTGCGCGCGGGGGACGAGGGTGCCCAACGGCAGTGTACGAAGGCGGAGTTGGACACCCTCGCGACCGCACTTCATGCGAAGACCGACGACCTGCTGAAGGCATCCCGGCATCTCGCACCATGCCGGCCGGCCGTGCGGAGCACCCCGCGGCTCACCGACGCCGAGCGCCCGCGCCATGCGGCGAATCCTCGCGGTGACCGCCTACGACCACTGACCCCTTGGAATCGATCATCTAGCCGCCGCTGCCGGTGGCTGTGGCACCCGCGTGACGGGGGCCTGCCGTGTCGTAGGCCCCCTGGGCCGGGACGGCCGGGGTGTCCAGCGGGATCTCGACGACCGGCTGCTCGGGCGCGCCGATCTCCGGTACCGGTCCGGTGGGGATACCGCCGGACGCGGCGACCACGGCGCCCGGGGCGCCCCCGCGCCGCCGGACCGTGCCCGGCACCAGCAGCCGGCCGCCGGTGTGGAGAGCGACCCCGGTCATCGGCACGGCGATCACGATCAGCCCCACGGCGAGGATCGCGCCCATCGCCGGGAACCCGGCCCGCGCCGACAGCACGCTGCCCACCAGGGGTCCCGCCGCCGTACCGAGCGACGAGGTCGAGCCGACGAGGACGGCCCAACGGCCGCGCGGATCAAGGGAGGCGGCGAGGCCGAGGACGTAGGACAGGACGATCGGGTAGAGGGTGTTCCAGGCGATCTCGCCGGTCGCGAACGTCCTCAGGTCGTGCGCGGACGCGCTGAGCACGATGCAGCCCGCGATGAGGGCTGTGCCCGCGCCGATCGGCACCGCGCGCCCCAGCCGGGCCCCGAGCGCGCCCGCGCCGATCACGCCGACCAGACCGGTGCCGAGCGCGATCGCGAAGACCGCGCCGACGGTGACCTCGGAGAGGTGGGCCTGGTCGATGCCGATGCGGCCGCTGACGCCCCAGAGGGAGTTCTGGGCGAGGGACCAGCAGAGCAAGGTGCCGGCGAGGACCAGGCCGGCGCGGCGGTGGGGGAGTCCGGTGGTCTCCACGCGCGTGTGCGCCGTCGTCGTACGGACCGGGAGGCGTCCGGTCAGTGGCCATACGGCGAGTGCGGTGAGGGCGATCGCGGCGAGCGGCCGGCCATGGCCCGCGCCGAGGTGCGGGACCGTCAGGTAGACGGCACCCGCGAGCGCGGACACGCACAACAGGCCGAGCGTGGAAGCGCGATGGGGGTCCCGTTCGGCGGCGATCCCGGACGCGGCGACCGTGGTGGCCGTACCCGATCCGAACCCGCCGACCACCGCGCCCGCGATGACCGCGGGGACGGCGTGCGTGAGGGCGGCCGAGCCGTACCCGAGAACGGCCAGCGCGAGACCGATCCGCGCGAGCGTGCGCGGGCCGACCCGGTCGACGCGCGAGGCGAGCAGAAACCCCGCCGCGGCCGAACTCAGCAGCAGCGCACTGCCGACGGCACCGGCCTGTGTGGCGGAGAGCGGAAGCCCGGCGTCGAGACGGCCGACGGTGGTCGGCAGGAGGTAGGGGGCCAGATACCCGGCCGTGAAAAGGGCGACGAGGGGCCAGGGCGTGGTGGTGCTGCGGGCGAACACGGGCGTTCCCAGGGCATGCGAAAGAAGCGGCTCAAAAAAGGGGGATGGGGCGACGACCGTCGACGGACAGGAACGCGCGGCCAATTTGTATCAAGCACGCGGTTCGCGAAAGAAGGGCGGGGGGTGTGATCTGGGGCACGTTGTGTTTGGTGTGGGAGATGCGGGGCATGCGTGGTGCTGAACTTTTCAGCGCCGTTCATTTTCCAGCCCGTTGGGGGTCCGGGGGCGCAGCCCCCGGAAGGCGCGCTCACTACCGCCAGTGCACAGCCCCACCGGCCGCAGCCGACGCACCCTCGATCTTCGCCCTGACCTCCCGCATCACCGCAACGATCTGCCCCTCGTGCTCCGGCGTCAGCCGAGCCACCGGCACCGAGCAACTGATCGCGTCCAGCGGCGGGCTGTCGTACCGCAGCGCGAAGCCGAAACCGACGATGCCTACGACGCCCTCCTCACGGTCGATCGAGTAACCCCGGGTGCGGATCGAAGCGAGGTCGGCGGCCAACGCGTCCCGCGACGTGTGGGTGTTGGGGGTGGCGGCCTCGTACGGCCCGGCCGGCAGCTCGGCGTCCGGCCGTTCGGCGAGGAGCGCCTTGCCCAGGGCGCCGACGTGGGCCGGGAGCCGCCGTCCCACCCTGCTGATGGTCCGCAGGTACTCGTGGGACTCCCGCGTCGCCAGATACGCCACGTCCCGCCCGTCCAGCCGCCCCAGGTGGATCGTCTCGCCGAGCGCCTGGGACGCCTCGTCGAGATACGGCCGTACGACCCGCACGCGTGGGTCGGAGTCCAGATAGGTCGTGCCGGTGAGCAGGGCGTGGATGCCGATGCCGTAGAGCGAGCCGGTGATGTCCGTGCGGACCCAGCCGTGTGCGATCAGGGTCTGGAGGAGGGCGTACATCGAGCTGCGCGGCACGCCCAGCTCGTCGGCGAGTTCCTGGAGGCGTGCGGGACGGTCGCCGCGCGCGGCGAGCAGTTCGAGCAGCTCGACCGTACGGGCGGCGGACTTCACCTCGCGGACGCCACCGGGCTCTGACATGGGGCGATGTTAGCGAGCGCGGGTGCCCCATTGACGGTCGAGGTTCGTGTATCTAACCTTTGTCTTCATACGTGGATGACGTCTACATAGGGAGATAGCACAGTGAACGGCGACACGGAGACCGTGGTGCGCAGGCTCCGGGACGGGATGGCGGGCGGAGTGCTCTCCTTCCCGCTCACCTCCTTCCACGACGACGGCTCCCTCGACCCCGACGGCTTCCGCACCCATGTCGCGGCCCGGATCGCCACCGCCCCCGGCGCCGTGTTCCCCGCCTGCGGCACCGGCGAGTTCTTCTCGCTCGACGAGGACGAGTACCGCACGGTCGTCACCATCGCCGTCGAGGAGGCGGCCGGCCGCGTCCCCGTCGTCGCCGGTGTGGGCTACGGCTGGGCGCAGGCCGCCCGCTTCGCACGCATCGCGGAGGACGCGGGCGCCGACGCGCTCCTCGTCCTGCCGCACTACCTCGTCGCCGCCCCGCAGGACGGCCTGGTGGCTCAGCTGGAGCAGCTAGCCGCCCGCACCCGGCTCCCGCTCATCGCCTACCAGCGCGGCCAAGTCGCCTTCACCGCAAGCTCGTTGAAGCGGATCGCGGCGATCCCCGGCGTCATCGGCCTCAAGGACGGCCACAGCGACCTCGACCGCCTCCAGCGCCTCACGCTCGCCGCCCCCGAGGGCTTCCTGTTCTTCAACGGCGCCTCGACCGCCGAGATCCAGGCCCGCGCCTACGCCACCGTCGGCGTCCCCGCCTACTCCTCCGCCGTCCACGCTTTCGCCCCCGAGATCGCGAACGCCTTCTTCACCGCGTTGCGGGACGGCGACGACAAGGCGGTCGAGAAACTGCTGCGCGAGTTCTACGTCCCGCTCGTCGAACTCCGCGACCGCGTACCGGGATACGCCGTGTCGCTGGTCAAGGCGGCGGCCTGGCTGCGCGGCCAGCCGGTGGGACCCGTGCGCGCCCCGCTCACCGACCCCTCGGCCGCCGACCTGGCCGAGCTCACGACCCTGCTCACCACCGGACTCGACCTCGTAGGAGCCGCGCTGTGAACCTCACCATCGCCGACGTCCGCCTCACTCCGATCCTGGTCGCCGACCCGCCCCTCCTTAACACCCAGGGCGTCCACCAGCCCTACACCCCGCGCCTGATCGTCGAGATCGAGACGGCCGACGGGATCACCGGCCTCGGCGAGACCTACGGCGACACCAAGTACCTGGAGCTGGCCCGCCCCTTCGCCGGGAAGCTGATCGGCCGTCAGGTCAGCGACCTGAACGGCCTGTTCACGGTCGCCGACGAGCTGGCCGTCGACAGTTCACGGGTCTCCGGGCAGGTCGACGTCGGCGGACTGCGCGGTGTCCAGACCGCCGACAAGCTGCGCCTGTCCGTCGTCTCCGCCTTCGAGGTCGCCTGCCTCGACGCCCTCGGCAAGACGCTATGGCTGCCCGTGCACGCCCTGCTCGGGGGCAAGGTGAGAGACGCGGTCGAGTACAGCGCGTACCTGTTCTACAAGTGGGCCGACCATCCTGAGGGTGTCGCGAGCGAGAAGGACGACTGGGGCGCCGCCGTCGACCCGGCCGGAGTCGTCGAGCAGGCACGGAAGTTCAAGGAGCGGTACGGCTTCACCTCCTTCAAGCTCAAGGGCGGGGTCTTCCCGCCCGACGAAGAGATCGCCGCCGTACGGGCGTTGGCGGCGGCCTTCGCCGACCACCCGCTCCGCCTCGACCCCAACGGCGCCTGGTCCGTGGAGACTTCGCTGAAGGTGGCGAAGGAGCTGGGGGACGTCCTCGAATACCTGGAGGACCCGGCGCTGGGCACCCCGGCGATGGCCGAGGTGTCCGCCGGGACCGGCGTGCCGCTCGCCACCAACATGTGCGTGACGACGTTCGCCGAGATCAAGGAAGCGTTCACGCGCGATGCCGTACAGGTGGTGCTCTCCGACCACCACTACTGGGGCGGGCTGCGCAACACCCAGCAACTGGCCGCCATCTGCCGCACGTTCGGCGTCGGCATCTCCATGCACTCCAACACCCACCTCGGGATCAGCCTCGCCGCGATGACCCACGTCGCGTCGACCGTCCCCAACCTCCACCACGCCTGCGACTCCCACTACCCCTGGCAGTCGGAGGACATCCTCACCGAACGCCTCACCTTCACCGACGCCAAGGTCACCGTCTCCGACGCGCCCGGCCTGGGCGTCGAACTCGACCGCGCCAAGCTGGAGTTCCTGCACCGGCGCTGGCTCGACGACGACGGTGCGTTGCGCGAACGCGACGACGCGGCCGCGATGCGGATCACCGACCCGGAGTGGGTGACGCCGTCGATGCCGCGCTGGTAGGAACCGGGTGACCGGATCCGGACGCGTGCGGTGCGGTGTCCGTGGGCGGGGCCGCACTGGCCGCGGCGGGCACCGTAGAGCCCGGACCTGGGGTTGCCCGGCACCGGCGCGACGGGTGGGCCCGGAGCGGGAGTCGCCCCCACGCGTGGGTGGTGGTGCACACTGGCCTGATCCGTATCACGTCAGGGAGCGCACCGTGACCGCGTCCAACGCGTCCACCGGAAAGGGACCGTCGTCCCGCAGCGAAGGGCCGTCCTGCGGGGTCGATCCGCTGGCCGGGCTGCGCGCGGCGGACGATCCGCCCTGGGACGTGTATCTCACCGGCACCGTCTTCCTCGACATCATCTTCACCGGGCTCGAATCCGCGCCGGTGCGCGGCACCGAGTCCTGGGCGCGCGGGATGGGGTCGAGCCCGGGCGGCGTCGCCAACATGGCGACCGCGCTGGCCCGGCTCGGGCTGCGGACCTCCCTCGCCGCGGCCTTCGGCGACGACCACTACGGCGAGTACTGCTGGGACGCGTTGCAGCAGGGCGAGGGCATCGACCTCTCCGCCTCCCGGACTGTGCCCGGCTGGCACTCGCCGGTCACCGTGTCGATGGCGTACGAGGGTGAGCGCACGATGGTGTCGCACGGCCACGAGCCGCCCCCGGAGGTCGTGTTCGGCCAAGGGGGCGCACCCGACTGCCCGCCACGCGCGCGTGCCGCCGTCGCCTCGCTCACCCCGGGCAAGCAGGCCCCCTGGGTCGCCCAGGCCGCGAGCGAGGGCACCCGGATCTTCGCCGACGTCGGCTGGGACGACACCGGCGCCTGGGACCTCGCCGGACTCGCCGACCTCGCGCACTGCGAGGCGTTCCTGCCGAACGCCGAGGAAGCCATGCGCTACACCGGCGCCGACTGCCCCCGCGCCGCCGCCCACGCGCTCACCGAACACGTACCCCTTGCAGTCGTCACCCTCGGTGCGGACGGCGCGTACGCCGTGGACCGGCGTACCGGGGAGTCCGCCGAGGTCCCGGCGATCGCCGTCGAGGCCCTCGACCCCACCGGCGCGGGCGACGTCTTCGTGGCCGGCTTCGTCACCGGCACCCTCGCCGGCTGGCCGCTCGCCGACCGCCTCGCCTTCGCCGGACTCACCGCCGCCCTCTCCGTCCAGGAGTTCGGCGGCTCCCTCTCCGCACCGGGCTGGTCCGAGATCGGCGCCTGGTGGCGCAAGGTGCAGTCGGTCGACGGCCAGGACCCGACGGCCCTGCGCCGGTACGCGTTCCTGGCGGGACTCGTACCGGAGGAGCAGGGCAGCGGCAGCCCGTGGCCGTTGCGGCGGGCGGTGCCGACGATCGGGTTCGGCCGGTCGACCTAGGAGCGGCAGTACGGGGCATGAGCGGCCGGGCGGGCGGCGCCTGCTCCAGGGGCCCGGAGGCGAACCGTTCCCGCTCAGCTGCCCGCCGCACGCTCCAGCACACCGGTGACCTCTTCCCGTACGGCCTCGAAGACCGCCTCGGGCAGCGTGCCGAGCGGTGTCAGGGCCAGGGCGCGGAAAATCCGGCCGGTGTCCGTGTCGTAGGGAACGGTCTCGCTGAGCACGTCGTAGCCGTCACGGACCGCGACCCGCAGCACGCGTGCCTCCGTGCCCTCCGCCGCGCCCACCGCCACCGCGACCACGAACGGAACCCCGCCCCGCAGCACACCGGTCAGCTTGCGATAGCCGCTGGCGACCGGCTCGGCCCAGCGCAGGCTCAACAGCACCGGCCGCTTCGCGAGCAGCTCGGCGAGGTCGGTCTCGACGGGACCGTCCGGCTCCAGGACCACCGCGCGGGCGTCCAGCACCAGCGCGGCGGGGAGCAGACAGCGCAGTGTGCTGCCGACGATGTTGCCGCCGACCGTGGCGGTCCGGCGCACGGCCCCGGTCCCGACACCCGCCGCGGCCCGCCGCAGCACCTCCGGCACCCGCTCGTCCATCTCGTGCAGCAGTACGGCCGCGCCCAGCGTCCCGTCCCCGATCACCTTCGCCTCGGGCAGCTCCCGCAGGGACACCGCCTGCTCGGGGAACCCGTCCCGTTGCCAGGAGGCCCACACGAGCGTCGCCCCGCCGACGGGCACCGCCCCCTCGGCCAGGCACTCCTGCGCTTCGGACACGGACGTGGGCAGACGCACGAACACAGCGGCCGACCTGCCTTCCCTGCATGGCCTACTTGGCGGACATAGCGCATTGTCCGTACATGCCAGGGGGCGCGAACAGGGCTCACGGCGTCACCCCGCGCGCCTCTCCTGCGCCGGACCCGCTCCCGCAGCAAGGCAGGACGGGCCCGTATCAAGGCAGGACGGACCCGTATTTCGTGGCCCGACGGTCACCGAAAAGCCCTACGGCGTTGTCAGTGGCCCGGCGTACCCTGGAAACCACCAGGCCGCCCTTGTGGCGGGCGAGTCTTTTCGAGGAGGACGAGCAAGGCCTACAGAGCCGGCCCATGACTCAGACACCCACAGCTCACACCCCCGCGCAGGAGCAGGCGAAGGCACGGTTCACCGTCCCCGCCCAGCATCCGATGGTCACCGTCCTGGGGTCCGGAGACGCCCTCCTGCGCGTGATCGAGAAGGCCTTCCCGGCGGCCGACATCCACGTCCGGGGCAATGAGATCAGCGCGGTCGGCGACGCCCGCCAAGTCGCCCTCGTCCAGCGCCTGTTCGACGAGATGATGCTGGTGCTGCGCACCGGGCAGCCGATGACGGAGGACGCAGTGGAACGCTCGATCGCCATGCTGCGGGCGAGTGAGAACGGGGATGGTCCCGAGGAGACACCGGCCGAGGTGCTCACCCAGAACATCCTGTCCTCGCGAGGCCGCACGATCCGCCCCAAGACCCTCAACCAGAAGCGGTACGTCGACGCGATCGACAAGCACACGATCGTCTTCGGCATCGGCCCCGCCGGCACCGGCAAGACCTACCTCGCCATGGCCAAGGCGGTCCAGGCGCTCCAGGCCAAGCAGGTCAGCAGGATCATCCTGACCCGCCCGGCGGTCGAGGCGGGCGAGCGGCTGGGCTTCCTCCCGGGCACCCTCTACGAAAAGATCGACCCGTACCTGCGCCCCCTGTACGACGCGCTGCACGACATGCTGGACCCGGAGTCGATCCCGAAGCTGATGGCGGCGGGCACGATCGAGGTGGCGCCGTTGGCATACATGCGCGGTAGGACGCTCAATGACGCCTTCATCATCCTGGACGAGGCCCAGAACACGAGCCCCGAGCAGATGAAGATGTTCCTCACCCGGCTCGGCTTCGAGTCGAAGATCGTGATCACCGGTGACGTGACGCAGGTCGACCTGCCGAGCGGCACGAAGTCGGGGCTGCGGCAGGTGCAGGACATCCTGGAGGGGCTCGACGACGTGCACTTCTCCCGCCTGTCGTCGGCGGACGTCGTCCGGCACAAGCTGGTCGGCCGTATCGTCGACGCGTACGAGAAGTACGACAGCGAGAACGGTACGGAGAACGGCACCCACAAGGGTGCCCGTGACAAGCGGAAGTAGATCAGCACGACCATGTCGATCGACGTCAACAACGAGTCCGGAACCGAGGTCGACGAGCAGGCGATCCTCGACATCGCCCGCTACGCCCTCGCGCGGATGCGCATCCACCCGCTCTCCGAGCTCTCGGTGATCGTCGTGGACGAGGACGCCATGGAGCAGCTCCACATCCAGTGGATGGACCTGCCCGGGCCGACCGATGTCATGTCCTTCCCGATGGACGAGCTGCGTCCGCCGAGCAAGGACGACGAGGAGCCCCCGCAGGGGCTGCTCGGTGACATCGTGCTGTGCCCGGAGGTCGCCACGAAGCAGGGGGCCGAGGCCGAGACGCAGCACACCATGGACGAGGAGCTCCAACTCCTCACCGTCCACGGTGTGCTGCACCTCCTCGGCTACGACCACGAGGAGCCGGACGAGAAGGCCGAGATGTTCGGTCTCCAGGCCGCCATCGTGGACGGCTGGCGCGCGGAGAAGGGCGTCGACGGCCCCTCCCCGGCTCCGACGGTCTCCTAGGGCACGGGGCAAGGGCACAGGTAAGCACGCCTCATGAGTCCTCAGATCGTCGTCGGCGCCATCGCCCTGGTCGTTGTCGCCTGGCTCGCCGCCTGCGCGGAGGCGGGCCTCGCGCGCGTCTCCAGCTTCCGCGCCGAGGAGGCCGTACGGTCCGGCCGGCGCGGCAGTGCCAAGCTCGCGCAGGTCGCCGCCGACCCGACCCGCTATCTCAATGTCGCCCTGCTGGTCAGGGTGGCCTGCGAGATGGCCGCCGCCGCGCTGGTCACCTACGAGTGTCTGCACGTGATCCACGGCACCGCGCCCGCGCTGCTCGCCGCGATCGGCGTCATGGTCCTCGTGTCGTACGTCGCGGTGGGGGTCTCCCCGCGCACGATCGGGCGCCAGCATCCGCTGAACACGGCCACGGCGGCGGCGTACGTCCTGCTGCCGCTCGCGCGGATCATGGGCCCGATCCCGTATCTGCTGATCCTCATCGGCAACGCGCTCACCCCCGGAAAGGGCTTCCGGCGCGGCCCGTTCGCGTCCGAGGCCGAGCTGCGGGCGCTGGTGGACCTCGCCGAGAAGGAGTCGCTGATCGAGGACGAGGAGCGCCGGATGGTGCACTCGGTCTTCGAACTCGGCGACACCCTGGTGCGTGAAGTCATGGTCCCCCGCACGGACTTGGTGGTCATCGAGCGGTACAAGACGATCCGTCAGGCCCTCACCCTCGCGCTCCGCTCCGGCTTCTCGCGGATCCCGGTCACGGGGGAGAGCGAGGACGACATCGTCGGGATCGTGTACCTCAAGGACCTGGTCCGCAAGACGCACATCAGCCGGGACGCCGAGTCCGAGCTGGTCTCCACGGCCATGCGCCCCGCCAGCTTCGTGCCGGACACCAAGAACGCCGGTGACCTCCTGCGCGAGATGCAGCAGGAGCGCAATCACGTCGCTGTCGTCATCGATGAGTACGGCGGCACGGCCGGCATCGTCACCATCGAGGACATCCTGGAGGAGATCGTCGGCGAGATCACCGACGAGTACGACCGGGAACTGCCTCCGGTGGAGGAACTGGGCGACGACCGCTACCGGGTCACCGCCCGTCTCGACATCGGCGACCTGGGCGAGCTGTACGGCTTCGAGGCCTACGACGACGAGGACGTGGAGACGGTCGGGGGGCTGTTGGCGAAGGCACTGGGGCGCGTTCCCATCGCCGGTGCCTCCTCCGTAGTAGAACTGCCCGACAGGCGCGAGCTGCGGCTGACGGCGGAGGCCTCGGCCGGGCGTAGGAACAAGATCGTGACGGTGCTGGTCGAGCCGGTGGATCCGGCCGACCCGGCCGAGGAGGAGACGAAGCCGGAGTGAGCCCCGAGGAACTGCGCGCGTTCTGCCTGTCGTTCAACGCGACGGTGGAGGACTTCCCGTTCAACCCGGACACGTCCGTCTTCAAGGTGCTGGGCAAGCTCTTCGCCCTGACCCGGCTGGACGGCCGCCCGCTCACGGTCAACCTCAAGTGCGACCCGGAGGACGCGGTCCGGCTCCGGGAGGAGTACGAGGGGCTGATCATCCCCGGGTACCACATGAACAAGCGGCACTGGAACACGGTGACGGTGGACGGGGAACTCCCGGACCGGTTGGTCAAGGAACTGATCGAGGACTCGTACGACCTGGTCGTGGCCGGTCTGCCGAGGGCGGAGCGGCTGCGGCTCGACCGGCCGTAAATCCCGGTGAGCGGCTGGTGAAGGCGTGTCAGAATCCGGCGTATGGCTGCTGCTGTGCGATATCCGCGTCCTCTGCGCCCCGGTGACCGTGTCGGTGTCACCTCTCCGTCCAGCGGGGTCCCGGACGCGCTGCGCAAGCGACTCGATGTCGCGGTCCGCGATGTCGAGACGCGCGGGTACGAGGTCGTCGTCGGCCGGTGCATGGACGGGACGAGCCATGTCAGCGCCCCCGCCGCCGAGCGGGCCGCCGAGCTGATGGACATGCTCACCGACCCCGGCATCCGGGCCGTGGTGCCCCCGTGGGGCGGGGAGACCGCGATCGACCTGGTGCCGTTGCTCGACTTCGAGCGGATCGGGCGCGCCGAACCGACCTGGGTGGTCGGCTACTCGGACATCTCGACCCTGTTGACACCCCTGACCCTGTTCACCGGAACCGCGACCGTGCACGGCAACTCCCTTATGGAGACGCCCTATCGGGCGCCCGAGGGGCTGCTGTCCTGGCTCGACATCGTCGCGGCGCCGCTGGGCGAGCCGTTCACGCAGACCCCGCCGGGCCGTCATCGGAGCCCGGGCCGGGACGACTTCGTGGGTCACCCGGAGGTCCGGGACCTCACCCTCGACACCCCGGGGCGCTGGACCCGCCTCGACGGTGACGGTGACGTCGACATCGAGGGCCGGCTGATCGGCGGCTGCGTCGAGACGCTGGCCAATCTCGCCGGGACGCCGTACCTGGACGTCCCCGCCTTCGCGCGGAGCGCGGCCTCCGAAGGGCTGCTCGTGTATGTCGAGGCCTGCGAGGACAACGCGTTCACCATCTGCCGGAACCTGCACGGCATGCGGCTGGCCGGGTTCTTCGACGCGGCGAACGCCGTGCTCGTGGGCCGGACCCACGCACCCGACAGCCCCACGCTCACCCAGCACGAGGCCGTCATGGACGCGCTCGGACCGTTGGGCGTGCCGGTGGTCGCCGATGTCGAGTGCGGTCATGTCCCGCCGTATCTGCCGCTCGTGAACGGAGCGCGCGGCCGGGTCGTCCACACGGCCGCGCGCTCCGAACTCGTCCAGACCCTGGACTGACATCTCATACGGCGGCCGGATGGGCCTTCCGGTTCCTGCCGAGGCCTACGGCCACCAGCACCGCCGCCCCCAGCGCGATCGCCGCGTCGATGCCCACGACTGTGTGGACCCCCGACAAGAGGTCGCCCGAAGTGGTGGCGAGGACGCCCAGGAGCGGGATGCCGACGGTGATGCCGATCTGTTGGGTGGAGGTGACCAGGCCGGTGGCCAGGCCCTGTTCCTCGTCGGGGACGCCCGAGGTGACCGTCAGGCCGTAGGAGATGATCGCGCCCAGGTGGCACATACTCGCCAGGGAGACGGCGGCCGTCGCCACCCAGACCGACCAGGTGTGGGTGTTCAGGGTCAGGAGGGCGGCGGTCAGAGCCGCCTGGCCGGTGAGCGAGGCGACCAGGGTGCGGCGGGCGCCGATGCGGCCGATGACCTTCGGGGCGTAGGTGCCGGCGACCGCGGACAGGATGCCCTGGACGCCGAAGACCAGGCCCGTCTCGAAGGACGACAGGTGCAGGATCTCCTGGAGGTACAGGGTCAGGACGAAGACCACCGTCGACATCATCGAGAAGGTGACCAGGCCGCCCAGGTTGCCCCAGGCCACCGTGCGGCGGCGCAGCATGGGGAGGGAGATCAGGGGGT
>NZ_JBXVPZ010000086.1:0-27532 GCF_057961495.1 Streptomyces sp. P5F9
CCGTGGTGGCCGGGGGCTCAGGCGCCGTAGCAGGCCGGATCTCAGGCGCCGGGGCGGGCGGCGAGCCGTTGGTGCGGTTTCGCGTCGCAGGGCGAACCGTTGGACGCGATGGTCAGCAGCCTCTTCGCCTTCAACTCGGTTTCCTGCCACTCCCGTTCAGGGTCCGAGCCCCAGGTGATGCCCGCTCCGGCACCGAAGTTGAGGCACTCCCGGGCCCGGTCGATCCAGAACGTGCGGATGCCCACGGCCAGTTCGCCGGTACCGCGATCGGCGTCGACCCAGCCGATGCCGCCGCAGTACGGCCCACGCGGTGCGGTCTCCAGGGCGGCGATGATGCCGAGGGCGCTCTCCTTCGGAGCGCCCGTGACGGATCCCGGCGGGAAGGTCGCGGCCAGCAGCTCGGGCCATCCTGTTCCGTCCCGCAGCTCGCCCCTCACCTTGGAGACCAGGTGGACGAGCCCGGGATGGCGTTCCACCGCGCACAGTTCCGGCACGGTGACACTGCCGGTGGCGCACACCCGGCCGAGGTCGTTGCGGACCAGGTCGACGATCATCACGTTCTCGGCGTGGTCCTTCTCCAGGAGATCCGCCTCGGTACGCCCGGTGCCCTTGATGGGACCCGACTCGATCTCCCGCCCGTCGCGACGCAAGAAGAGCTCCGGGGAGGCTGTGGCCACCTCAAGCCCCGGGCCCGGCAGCCTGATCAGACCGGCGTACGGCGCCCGGTGGCGCGCGGCCAACCGGTCGGCCAGCGCCTCGATGTCGGCGTCGGCCGCGACGGGCGCCGACAGCACGCGGCAGAGGTTGGCCTGGTACACCTCGCCGCGTGCGATGTGCCCGCGGATCCGCCGTACGCCCGCCGTGTACGCATCGCGGTCCAGCGAAGTCGTCCACAGCCCGGGCGTGGGACCGTTCCAACGGGCATTTCGGGCCGGGTGTCGCGCGGCGGGCCGTACGTCGCGGAAGCGGGCGCAGGTCAGGCGTCCTTCGAAGTCGGCCACGACGGTCCAGAAGCCCGCGGAGTCGAGCGCGGCGGGGTCATGCGTGACGTCGGCCAGTCCGGTCGCCACCCGGCCGCCGAGCCGGGCCAGCGGGGGGAGTTCCCTCATGTCCGGCACCTTTCCCGAGCGCGGAGACGGACCGTGCGAGCCCTCGTCGCCCGGCACGGCGCCGGGCATGAGGTGCCCAACTCGCTCATGCGGGCACGGTCTTGGGCACGGCGTTCCACTCGGCCGCCCGGAGGGTGTTGACCATCAGCATGGCGATGGTCATCGGGCCGACCCCACCCGGTACGGGCGTGATGCGGCTGGCGATGCCGTCGAGTTCGGCGGCGCGGACGTCGCCGGTCAGGCCGTCGGGGGTGCGGTGGATGCCGACGTCGATGACGGTGGCGCCGGGCTTGACGTGTTCGGGGCCGATGAGCCCCCGTACGCCGGTGGCGACGACGACGATGTCGGCGGGGCGGGTGACGGCGGCGAGGTCGGCGGTGAACTCGTGGGCGACCGTGACGGTGGCGCCGCGCCGCAGCAGCAACTGGGCCAGGGGGCGGCCGACGAGTTCGCCCCAGCCGACGACGGCGACGCACGCGCCCCTGAGCTCGATGCCTTCGGCGTCGAGGAGTTCGACGACGCCGCTCGGGGTGCAGGGGCGCAATCCCCGTTCCCCGCGCGCCAGTCGGCCGGCGCTGGCCGTGGTCAGACCGTCGACGTCCTTGGCGGCGGGGATCCGGTCGATCAGGGTCGCGGCGTCGAGTTGGGCGGGCAGGGGCAGTTGGAGGAGGATGCCGGAGACCTCCGGGTCGGCCGCCAACTCGTCGATGACCGCGGCGACTTCGTCCCCGGAGGCGTGCCGGGAGAGGTGCCGGTGGAAGTCGCGCATACCGGCCTCGCGGATGGCACGCCGTTTGGCCGCGACGTAGACGGCGCTGGCCGGGTCGTCGCCGACCAGGACCGTCGCCAGACCGGGAACCCGCCCGCAGGCCGCGGTCTCGGCGACCCGTTCGGCGACCCGGGCCCGAATGTCACGGGCGATCCGGGCCCCGTCGATGGTGGTTGTCATGATGGCGAACCGCTTTCTGCTGGTGAGCACTTCGCCCGGTGAAGAGGACCGCCTGCCGAGGTCGCGGCGGGCCGACCGCGGGCGCAGACGTACGGCACCGGGACCGCGCGTCGGACGGGGTGCCTGCCGTGTCCACCGCCTCCGGTGACCCGGGGCGCGACACAACCGCCGTTCCCCGCACGGGTGTTGGGCCGACACGTGGTTCAGGCGAAGACGATGGTGTGCTTGCCGTTGCGGATGACGCGGTCCTCGGCGTGCCACAGCACCGCGCGGGAGAGGACGGCGCGTTCCACGTCGGCGCCGCGCCGGGTGAGGTCGCCGGCGGTGTGGGCGTGGCTGACCCGCACCACGTCCTGCTCGATGATCGGGCCCTCGTCGAGGTCCTCGGTGACGTAGTGGGCGGTCGCGCCCACCAGCTTCACACCGCGCTCCTTGGCCTTCGCGTACGGACCGGCGCCGATGAAGGCGGGCAGGAACGAGTGGTGGATGTTGATGATCGGCACACCGACCCGCTCGATGAAGTCGCCGGAGAGGATCTGCATGTAGCGGGCGAGGACGACGAAGTCGACGTTGTCCTTGAGCAGCCGCAGATGCTCGGCCTCGGCGGCCGACTTGTCCGCTCCCATGGACGGGACGTGGAAGAAGGGGATGCCGAACGACCGCACCTCCTCGGCCGTGTCGGGGTGATTGGAGATCACCATGGCGATACTGACGGGGAGTTGGCCCTGACGGTGACGCCAGAGCAGGTCGAGCAGGCAGTGGTCGGACTTGGAGGCGAAGATCGCCACCCGCTTCGGCACGGACAGGTCGCGCAGCGTGTAGCTGAGGCCGTACGGCTTCACCAGCTCCTTGTCGAAGTCGGCGCGCAGACCGGGCAGTTCGGCCCGCAGGCCGTCCAGTCCGAAGACGGTGCGCTGGAAGAAGGCGCCGCCCTGCGGGTTGTCGGAGTACTGGTCGAGGGAGACGATGTTGGCGCCGTGCCGGCCGAGGACCGAGGTCACGGCCGCGACGATGCCGGTGGCGTCGGCGCCCTGGACGATCAGCGACGCCTGGTGTCCCGCTCCCCCGGTCTTCTTGGCGGTGCCGGTGGGCGCGGCCTGCGTGAGGGTCATACGAAGTTGTCCTTCCTGAACCGGGCGATCCACTCGGACGTGGCCCGCAGGCCGCCGAAGGTGTAGAAATGGATCTTTATGTCTCCGTGGCGGGCCGGGTCGTGGCCGTCGGCGAGCGCGCGCAGGAACTTGTCGGGGCCCGCGGTGCCCATCAGGTTGGTGATGGACAGGCCGTACTTCTTGGCGATGGAGGCGCTGGTGCCGACGCCGAACCGGGCGGCGTAGGACATCAGACGCCGTACGCCGGCCGGGCCGGGGACGCCGATCCGGACGGGAAGCGTGATGCCTTCCGCACGGACCTTCTCCAGCCAGGCCAGGACGGGATCCACGTCGAAGCCGAACTGGGTGATGACGCTGCCGTCGAGCTCCTGCCCGGCGATGGACGCGCTCTTCTCCCGCAGCGCGGACCACAGCGCGTCCCCGGCGATGTCCGGGTGGCCCTCGGGGTAGCCGCTGATGCTGACGTGCCGGACGCCGTACTCCCGTAGCAGTCCCGTCTCGATGAGCGCGAGCGAGTCCTCGTACGGGCCCTCGGGATGGGCGGGGTCGCCACCGACGGTGAAGACGTTGGCACCGGTGCCGTCGGCCCGCAGGGCGGCGAGGAACTCCTCGAACTCGCCCTGCGAGCCGAGGCGTCGGGCGGAGATGTGCGGTACCGGCACGAAGCCGAGCCGCTTCACCGCCCGGGACGCCTCCAGGCGCATGGCGAGGTTCTCGTTGCCGAGAAAGGTGACGTTGATCCGGGTGCCCTGCGGGATGGAGTCCCGGGCCTCTTCCAGCTTCGGAACGTCCTTGCCTGTCATCTCCAGGGAGAAGTCCTCCAGCAGCGATGTACTCACCGCCGCCGAGGCTGTGCTGAGGGGGTTCATCGTGCTCCTTGTCGATGGAGAAGGGGGGAAAGCAGGGCGGTGGGCGGCCGGACGTGACACCAACTCCGGCGATGTCCAGCGCGCCCCAAAGGGGCGCGGGGCTGTATCGATATGCGGCTCCGCCGCGTGGGCGCGACCAGCCGCCACAGACCCGCGGACGACAGGCCGACTCCGCGAAGCGCTATCCGTTACGCCGATACTCGGTACGCGCATGCCGGTCGAACGGGCTCGGCTGAACCGTGGCGCGGATGCGCGGGAACCCGAGGTCGGCCTCGGGGTCGGTACCCAGCCCCGGGTGCTCGCCCCACACCACCGTCACCTCGGTGCCGGGCTCGGCGTGCGCGGAGTCGATCAGCGTCTGCGCCAGGACCGTGCCGACCGGGTCGATCGACGCGGTCTGCATGGTCGTACCGACCAGACCTGCCGAGGTCTCCACCCGGTGGCGGGCGTAGGTGAGGACGAAGCCGGGGTCCTCTCCCCCACCGACCACCCGGCGCACGTCGTCGGCGTCGAACACCAGAGTGACCTTCGTGCGGCGGGGCTCGTCCTTCGCCTTGAGCAGGGCGTCGCGGCCGTGGAAGTCGTGCCCGAAGTGGATCAGCTTGCCGTAGCCCAGCTCGTACGGGGAGACGTAGTAGTCGGCGATGTCCTCCGAGAAGTAGCTGCCGTTCAGGGGACGCTTCCCCTCGATGCCGAACAGGGGCAACCAGGCGCGGTATTCCGCGAGTTCGGGGTCGACGTAGATGCCCGGGACCGGCGAGGGGATCCAGCCGCTCTCCACGCTCGGGGTGGTGTACGCCAGCGCGCCGACCTGGACCAGGCCCAGTGGCTCACCGGCCCTGAGGAACGCCTCGTGCACATACGCCGCGTGCTCCCACGGACCGATGAACTCGTAGCCGGCCTGTCCGGCCATGCCGTGGCGCAGCGCCCCGAAGGAGCGGCCGTCCAGGGTGACGGGCGTGGAGTGGAAGAACTTGGTCTCCGGCAGCGGGCCGCCGAAGACCTTCCCGATCAGCTCCAGTGCCAGCGGACCCTGGATCTGGTAGCGGAACAGCTTGGGGTCACCGCCGCCGGGGCGGAAGGCGGAGGAGGGGTCGGTCTCGAAGGCGACGTCGTAGCCGCCCTTCTCCGCGTGGTACCGCACCCAGTGCTGGGCGGCGGGGACGCCGCTGAGGAGGTACGTGTTCTCGGCGCGCCGGGCGAGGATGCCGTCGGTGACGATCTTGCCGTCCCGGGTGACGGGTACGTACTGCTTGGCCTGGCCGACCGCGAACTTCTCGAAGTTGTTGGCGCCGTAATCGGCCAGCACACGGGTGGCGTCGGGGCCCTCGATCCACAGGTCGTACATGTGGTGCGAGAGGTTGAGCAGTGCGACGCCCTCGTGCCAGGCCGCCTGCTCCTGGCGCCAGCCGACGTACTCCCGCTCGACCACCTCGGGGGTCCACGGCTCGGCGTTCGGCTGCCACAGCAGACCGATCGGCGAACCGGCCTTGTCGATGCCGTCCTGAAGACTGGGGATTGCCATTGCGGCTCCTCTCAAAGCTATCTCCCCGAAGTACTAGATCGATCTAGTGACGCGGCTCGTCACGTTGTGACCGGCTCATTTCGGGAAGGGAAAGGGGGATCGCTAGAACGATCTAGCGCAAGTTAGCAGACGTGTTTGGAGCTTGGCGAGACTCGTGCGGCGCCTTTCTGCACCGGCTCCGCACGACGGTCTCCGACGCCGAGACCTGACGGTCGCCCGCCCAGGCGGCGGCCACGCACACCGCGTGCAGGCTGGAGCGGACGTCGTGCACGCGCACGCAGAACGCGCCGGCCGCGGCAGCCAGCGCCGACACCGCCGCGGTGGCCGCGTCACGGTCGACCGGCACGGAGTCGATCCCCGCCCGGTCGCTCAGCGCGGCACCGATGAAACGCTTCCTGGACGCCCCCACCAGCACGGGGAAACCGGCGGCCCGCAGGTCGGGCAGACGCGTGAGGAGTTCCCAGTCGTGGGCGGCACGCTTGGCGAACCCGAGTCCGGGATCGAGGATGACGCGCCCCGGATCGATTCCGGCCGCGGTGAGCGCCTCCACGCGGCGCAGCAGTTCGGAGGTGACGTCGCCGACGACGTCGCCATAGACCGCGTGACGGTCCATCTCACGACTGGGCGCACGCCAGTGCATCGCCACGTACGGCACCCCGGCCGCCGCGACGACGGCGGCCATGGCGGGATCCGCCAGCCCTCCGCTGACGTCGTTGACCATGCACGCGCCGGCCTCGATCGCGGCGCGGGCGACCGCCGCGTGCATGGTGTCCACACTGACGGCCACCTCCGCACGCACCAGCTCCCGCACCACCGGCACCACACGGGCCAACTCCGCCTCCACCGGGACGGGTTCGGCTCCCGGCCGGGTGGACTCGCCGCCCACGTCGACCAGGTCCGCACCCTGCTCGGCGAGCCGCAGGCCTCGTTCCACGGCCCGTCCGGTCTCGGCGTACCGGCCACCGTCGGAGAACGAGTCGGGGGTCACGTTCAGGATGCCCATCACCAGACATCGGCCGGGCCGCGGGAGCCCCGCCGGGCCTCTCGGGGGTGGTTGCGCGCACGCGCATCGCATGTCGATCATCGGTCGAACGACCTCCTCCGCCTGCGGGCCGTACGCCCTGCGAGCTGGAAAAGCTAAATCGATATAGCGAACACGTTACAGCGGATTGCTAAATCGTTCTAGTCCTCGGCGGTTCAATTTCGTCGCCCGCCATCTGACGCCGCCCCCCGACGTGGGCGCAGCGGTCGTGACCGACCAAAGCGCTGCGGCTCCGGACGGCGGACGTGTCCCGCAACCGGATCTCGTCGCGGCGGGCGACCAGGTCACCGACCGGCTCGGCGCGCAGCCGGGCGACCGCATGACCGGCGGCCGGACCGGTGATGCCACAGACCACACCCATGGGCAGCAGCGAGCGCGCCCCGGCGACGGCGTCGTCCTCCCCACGCGCATCACCACGCGGATGTGCGGCGCGACGCCGTGGGCGGCGAGGGCCACGGCCACGTTGTCCAGGTCGTCGGAGCCGACAGCGGCCGGCGCCCGGGCGGGACCGAGACGCAGGTCATGGGGTCGACGTCCCGCCTTGAGACATGACGGTGAGCCGGGAGGCAGCCGACCGATGGGAGCCCGCCCGGGAAGCCGAACCGGTCGTCAAGTGACCTTCGGCCGGCGGTGATCGTCGAGGATGACCGACGAGGAAGCCACGGTCGGCCTTCCGATGGCGCCGCGGCGTACCGCCCCTCGCCCGTCTCTTCAAGACGGCTCGGCCTCTTCAAGACGGCTCGGCGCGACGACGCGAGAGTACAGAGGGACGCGGAACTTCCGATACGGGCCCGCTTCAGGCTCCTGACCCCCACCCCGCCGTACCGTACGGTTCAGCGGTTCGGTGCCGTACGAAGCAAGGCAATGCGATCCGACGGAACCGGTGCGCTCGGCGTCCCGCAGCCGCCCGCGCCTCGGCTTCCGTCGGCCTCCATACAATGAGTGAACGCCGTGTCGCTGGGACTCAGGTGCGCACGACAACGTCGGAGCAGGGGTGATGGGGACGTCCAGAAGAGTCACGCTGAACGACGTGGCCGCGGCGAGCGGTGTCTCTCGCGCCACCGTCAGTTTCGTTCTCAACGACGACCCCCACCAGACGATCTCGGCCGCCACCCGCGACCGGGTGAAGGAGGCGGCCCGAACTCTCGGCTACGTTCCCCACGGCGTGGCACGAGCCCTGCGCGAAGGCACCTCGCGGGTCGTCGTCCTGAACATCGACGCGGGCATGGAAGGCGCGTACTCCCGCAGCTACATCCACGGGCTCGACGCGGAGTTGGCCGCCCACGACCATGTCCTTCTGGTCCGGCCCGGCCACCACACCGCGCAGTCCACCCAGCAGATCCTCGACGCCATCGTCCCCCGCGCGGTGATCCGTTTCGGCGAGACGTACCTCACCGGTCACGCACTCGACGACCTGGGAGGCGGCTGGCGCAACGGTCTCGCCGCCCACACCGCCCTCCAGCTCCGCCACCTCGTCGACCACGGCCACACCCGTATCGCCGTGGCGCTGCCGGACACCGAGTCACCGCTCGCCGCGGCCCGCCTCCGCTTCACCGGGCATGCCGCGCAGAACCTCGACATCCCCACTCCGGTGTCCTTCGTCGCCCCCCAGGACCGGTCCAACTGCGCCGACGCCGTCAACGCCTTCCTCTCCGGCGCACCCGAGGTGACCGCGATCGCCGGCTTCAACGACGACGTGGCCCTGCGCGTCCTCACCGCCCTGCGCGACCTGGGCCGGCGGGTACCGGACGACACAGCCGTGATCGGTTTCGACGACAACGGCTATGGCGAACATGTCGTCCCCACGCTGACCACGATCAGTGTCGACGGCGAGGCCCACGGCCGACTCAGCGCCCGGCTCGCCCTGGGGCTCGACACCAGTGGTCTGGAGCCCCCGCCCGCCCGAGTCGTCGTCCGCGAGTCGATCTGACGGGGCGTGCCACTCCCCGGCTGCGGCTTCGCCGTCCCGTCGTGGTGACTGCGGGCTCCGTCGCAGGGCGGAGCTCCGCATCATGACCGTGCGCCGCACACCGTCTCCCCGGAGGTACGCGCTTCACCCGCGGTGATCACGGAAACGGCGTCGTGGACTACACACACCGGCCGGAGGACCAACGCGCTCTCGCCGGCACAGGCGAGCACCGCCTCCGGGTCTGCGGCCAGGCTCGGCTTCACGTGCACGCGTTCACCGCCGAGAGCGTCCGCCGTGATCGCTGCCGATCGCCGCTGATCGCCGCTGATCGCCGCTGATCGCCGCCAGTGCCACTTCCCAAGGCGCGATCAGTTGTAGTCCTCGGCCGGTCGTGCGCCGCCGGAACGTCCCAGCCGGGCCAACGGCGTCGACCTGGAAAAGCGCAGGTCCGAAGCTCGTACGATCCGGAACGTGGCCTGCGGCCCGCCCCCCCCCGTCGGCCATCCGCCTCCAGAAATTCCGCGCCCGGTCCCTTGAGCGCACCAGAGATGTACCGTACCGTACAGTTCACTCCGCCGACGAAGGCTTCCCTTCCTTCGGCGCGCCCGCCCGTACGTGCCGCACCCATCAGCCGCGACACCACCGAGCCGGGTCACTCACGACGCCAGGCACCGCAAACGGCTTCGCCCCGCCGCCACAACGGCCGGCGCCACGCCCTTGCCGCCATCCCACTTACGCACCGCGACGACATGGAGAACCCGATGGCACACCTCGAAGACCAACTCCAGGCGGCCGGAGGCCCGTTGGGCCTGCTGCGCAGCGGCCGTTCCGGCGCCTACCCGTTCCCGATCAAAGCCGAGTTCACCAACTGGCGTGACGAGCAGGAGAGTTGGCGCAACTCGGCGGCCCTGATGGACCTGTCCCACCACATGACCGACCTCACCGTCCAAGGACCCGACTGCTACCGGCTGTTGGCCGACGTCGGCGCCAACACCTTCCAGGGCTTCGGCCCGATGAAGGCCAAGCAGTTCATCGCGGTCAACCACGACGGCCACATGATCGGCGACTGCATCCTCTTCTGCCTCGCCGACAACCACGTCCGCCTCGTCGGCCGCCCGCCAGCCCTCAACTGGGTCCAGTTCCACGCCGAGACCGGCGGCTACGACGTCACCCTGCGCCGCGACGAACGCACCGCGCAGAACCCGGACGGCCGCGAGTTCTTCCGGCTCCAGCTCCAGGGCCCGCACGCCTCGGCGATCTTCGAGAAGGTCAACGGCGGCCCCATGCCCGACATCCCCTTCTTCAGCATGGGCACGTTCACCATCGGCAAGCACGAGGTCACCGCCCTCAACCACCGCATGTCGGGCTTCCCCGGGCTGGAGTTCTTCGGCCCCTACGAACACATCGACGACGTCCGCGACGCCGTCCTGGAAGCCGGCGAACCCTTCGGAGTCCGTCAGATCGGCGCCCGCGCCTACGCCTCCGTGGCCACCGAGTCCGGCTGGATCGCCAACACCGTCCCCGCCGTGTACTCGGGCGAGAGCATGAAGACCTACCGCGAATGGCTCGGCGTCAGGACCTTCGAGGCCAACCTCTCCCTCGGCGGCAGCTTCGCCTCCGACCGCGTCGAGGACTACTACGTCACCCCCTGGGACCTCGGCTACGGCCACATCCTCAAGTTCGACCACGACTTCATCGGCCGCGAGGCCCTGGAGCGCCGGAAGAGCGAGAAGCACCGCCGGAAGGCGTGGCTGGCCTGGCACCGCGACGACGTCGCCCGGGTCTTCGCCTCCCAGTACGAACAGGGCGACCGGCGCTTCAAGCACATCGAGATGCCCGCCGCCTTCTACGCCGCCTCCCAGTTCGACCGCGTCGAGAGCAACGGCCGGCTCGTCGGCATCTCCACGCTGTGCAGCTACACCTCCAACGTCCGCGGCTGGATCTCCGTCGTCATGATCGACGACGACGTACGGTACGGACAGCAGGTCGAACTGATATGGGGCGAGCCCGACGGCGGCTCCGCCAACCCCACTGTCGAACGCCACGCCCAGACCACCATCCGCGCCACCGTCACCCGCAGGCCCTTCGCCGGCCACAAGCGCTGACAACGACCGGCTACGGCATCTCCCCCGCTCCCGGCGGGGCACCAGGCAGGCGGCTCCCGCCCGGTGCCCTGCCCGCACTTCCCCAGCGCCCCTCCCCACACCTGCGCGAGCACTCGCCCCGACGCTGAGACGGGAAACCCATGACGCACCTGGATCCACTCCCCGAACAACCGGTCTCCGCGTTCAACACCAAGCGAGCCGAGCACGCCGTGCGCGAGCTGCTGATCGCCGTCGGTGAAGGCCCCGAACGAGAAGGACTGCGCGACACCCCCGTGCGCGCGGCGAAGGCGTACCAGGAACTCACGGTCCACGTCGGGTACGTCCCCGCCGCGAACGGCCGGATCACCGGACTGTCCGAGCCGGCACGGCTGGTGGAGGTGTACGCACGCCGACTCCAGATCCAGCAACGCCTCACCGGACAGATCGCCGACGCCCTGACGGGCATCCTGGACGAACGCGGCGCCATCGTGGTCGTCGAGGCCGAGCACATGTGCATGTCGGCCCGCGGCATCCGCGAGCCCGGGGCCCGGACGACGACATCCGCCGTACGCGGCCAACTGCGCAGGTCCGCGACGCGAGCCGAAGCGATGAGCCTCATCCTGGCTCGTTGACGACAGCGCCCGTGACCAGTGAGCGCCCGCCACGAACTCAGCCCGCCGTACCTGGATTCGCCTCAAGCGCCCTGCTGGTGGATCCCGCCCAGGAAGCCTACGAGTGGGCGGCGGACTGACGGCGGGAGCGTGCCGTACGGCCCCGGCGAGGGCGGAACTCTACCGACAGTTTGGGCTACGCCTCACATGTGACCATCAAAAAAGACGATGCCGGCCGAAGCTCGGCCAACATCATCCGTGTGTTCAGAGATTGTGATTGTGTCCGAGGGGGGACTTGAACCCCCACGCCCGATAAAGGGCACTAGCACCTCAAGCTAGCGCGTCTGCCATTCCGCCACCCGGACTAGGTGTCTGCCGCCTGGCCGGGGGTGTTCCCCGCGGCGACACGGACAACAATACCAAGCTTTCGGAGCGCCTTTCACCTGCATATCCGCCCCCGGGAGAGCCGGCCGCGGCGGACCTGCCACCGGTACGCACGCGTCACCATCAGCGATCCCATGGCTGCACGGAGAGGTCGGATTCCATCGCCCCGAACCACACAGGCGTGACAACAGTATTCTGTATACTGTTGTCACCAACGACCCTGGCTCGGAGGCGACATGGCGGATCTGGATTCCGAGGTGGTACTGGGAATGGCGGCCCAGGCACCCGACGGCATAGTGATCATCGACGGCGAAGGACTGATCCGGTACTGGAACCGGGGCGCGGAGCGCATCTTCGGGTTCTCGGCGGCGGACGTGGCAGGTCGCAGTCTGGACCTCATCATTCCCGAGAAGCACCGGAAGCGTCATTGGGACGGTTTCCGGACGGCCATGGACCGAGGAGCCACCAAGTACGGGGACGCGGACCTGCTGAGCGTTCCCGCGCTGGCCGCGGACGGCCGCACGCTGTCCATCGAGTTCAGCGTGGTGCTGTTGACCGCTCCCGACGGCGGCGCGCATGTCGGAGCGGTCATCCGGGACGTCACCGCGCGACGGGCGCGGGAGCGGGAGTCGATGCGGCGGCGGGCCGAGGCCGCGGCGGACCGTACGACAGTCTGAGCGGAAAGCGGCACGTACGCCCGGCGCCCCGCGCACGAGAACCGTGCGCGGGGCGCCGTCGTGACGGTTCGGGTCAGGCGACGACCCGGCCGTCGTGCAGCTTGCGGATGTCGTCCGCGTCGTAGCCGAGGTCGGCGAGCACCTCGTCGGTGTGCTCGCCGAGCAGCGGCGCGCCCTTGATGTCGGGCGCCCAGGAGGAGAACTTGATCGGGCTGCCAACGGTCAGGTACGTGCCGCGCTCCTTCTGCTCGACCTCGACGATCGTGCCGCTCCTGCGCATGTCGGGGTCCTCGGCGAGCTCCTTCATGCTGAGCACGGGGGCGCAGGGCACCTCCCATTCGCGCAGGATGTCGACCGCCTCGTACTTCGTCTTGTCCGCGAGCCACTTCTCGATCTCGCCGAAGATCTCCATGATGTGCGGCTGGCGGGCCCGGGCGGTGGTGTACTCCGGGTCGTCGATCCACTCGGGGTGGCCGATGGCCTCGGCGGTGCGCTTCCAGTTCTGCTCCTGGACCGTGAAGTAGATGTAGGCGTTGGGGTCGGTCTCCCAGCCCTTGCACTTCAGGATCCAGCCGGGCTGGCCGCCGCCGCCGGCGTTGCCGCCGCGGGGCACGGCTTCGCCGAACTCGCCGTGCGGGTACTGCGGGTACTCCTCCAGGTAGCCGACCTTGTCCAGGCGCTGCTGGTCACGGAGCTTGACCCGGGTCAGGTTGAGGCAGGCGTCCTGCATGGACACCGAGACCTTCTGGCCCAGCCCGGTCTGGTTGCGCTGGATGATCGCGGCCAGCAGGCCGATCATCAGGTGCATACCGGTGTTGCTGTCGCCGAGGGCCGAGCCGCTGATGGTGGGCGGGCCGTCCCAGAAACCGGTGGTGGACGCGGCGCCGCCAGCGGCCTGGGCCACGTTCTCGTAGACCTTGAGGTCGTTCCACTTCGACTCTTCGTTGAAGCCCTTGACCGAGCCGAAGATCAGCCGTGGGTTCAGCTCGTGGATGTAGTCCCAGCCCAGACCCATGCGGTCCATGGCGCCCGGCGCGAAGTTCTCGACGAGGATGTCGGACTCGCGGATCAGCTTCTCCATGACCTCCTTGCCCTCGGGGGTCTTGGTGTTGATGGCCAGCGAGCGCTTGTTGCTGTTGAGCATGGTGAAGTAGAGGGCGTCGAGGTCGGGTATGTCCCGCAGTTGCTGCCGGGTCACGTCGCCGCCGTTGATGCGCTCGACCTTGATGACGTCGGCTCCGAACCAGGCGAGCATCTGGGTGCATGCGGGACCGGCCTGCACCCCGGTGAAGTCGATCACCTTGATTCCGGCGAGCGGCACGTCCTGCGAAGATGCAGCACTCATGTTGGCTTCCTTCTCGTGAATAACGCGTGCGGGGAGGGAGTTGAGGGTGAAGGTGCTTACTTCTTCGCCGCCGTGATGTTGCCGACGGTGATGCCCTTTGGGTTGAGGTGCGCGATGTGGCCGCTCTCGGTGCCGGCCGAGGGGTCGATCACGCAGTCGATGAGCGCGGGGCCGCCTGAGGCCAGTGCCTCGGTGAGGGCGGCGGTGACCTCGGCGGGCGTGGTCGCGCGATAGCCCTTGCCGCCGAACGCCTCGATCATCAGGTCGTGGCGGGCGGCGAGCATCAGGGTCGTCGGGGACGGTGCGTCGCCCTGCGGGTTGACGTCGTCACCGCGGTAGACACCGCCGTTGTTCATGATGATCGTGACGACCGGGAGCTTGTAGCGGCAGATCGTCTCCAGCTCCATGCCGCTGAACCCGAAGGCGCTGTCGCCCTCGACGGCCACGACCGGTGCGCCGCTCTCGACGGCGGCGGCGATCGCGTATCCCATGCCGATTCCCATGACGCCCCAGGTGCCGCTGTCGAGGCGGTGGCGCGGTACGTGCATGTCGATGACGTTGCGCGCGATGTCCAGCGCGTTGGCGCCCTCGTTGACGAGGTACGTCTCCGGGCGTGTATGCAGCACATCGCGTACGGCCTTCAGGGCGCCCATGAACTGCATGGGGTGCGGGTCGGCCTTGAGCCGCTCGGCCATCTTGGCGACGTTCTGCGCCGACCGCGTGCCCAGTTCCTCGCGCCAGGCGGCGGGCGCCGCGATCTGGCCGGGCTTGGTGCGTTCGGCGAGTGCGTCCAGTACGGACTCGATGTCGCCGACGAGCGGGGCGGCGATGGGCTGGTTGCTGTCCATCTCCTTGGGCTCGATGTCCACCTGGATGAACTTGGCGTCGGGGTTCCAGCTCGGTCCCTCGCCGTGGTTGAGCAGCCAGTTGAGGCGGGCGCCGACGAGCATCACGACGTCGGCCTTCTTCAGCGCCAGCGAACGGGCGGTGGCCGCGGACTGCGGGTGGTCGTCGGGCAGCAGCCCCTTCGCCATCGACATCGGTACGTACGGGATGCCGGTGGACTCGATGAACTCCCGGACCTTGGCGTCCGCTTGGGCGTACGCGGCGCCCTTGCCGAGGACCACCAGCGGCCGTTCGGCGCTCGCGAGGAGTTCGATCGCGCGGTCCACGGCCTCGGAGGCGGGGAGTTGACGCGGCGCCGGGTCGACGAGCCGGCTCAGCGTCCTGGCGCCCTCCTCGGCGGGCAGGATGGAACCGAGCACCGCGGCGGGGATGTCGAGGTAGACACCGCCGGGGCGCCCGGAGATCGCGGTGCGCAGCGCGCGGGCGATGCCACGGCCGATGTCCTCCACCCGGCTGACCCGGTAGGCGGCTTTCACGAACGGCTGTGCGGCGGCGAGTTGGTCCATCTCCTCGTAGTCGCCCTGTTTGAGGTCGACGAGGTGGCGCTCGCTGGAGCCGGAGATCTGGACCATCGGGAAGCAGTTCGTGGTCGCGTTCGCCAGCGCCACAAGCCCGTTGAGGAAGCCTGGTGCGGACACCGTCAGCGCCACACCCGGCTTCTTCGTGAGGTAGCCGGCGGCAGCCGCCGCGTGTCCGGCGTTGCTCTCGTGACGGAAGCCGATGTAGCGGATGCCCTGCGCCTGCGCGAGGCGGGCCAGGTCGGTGATCGGGATACCGACCACCCCGTAGATGGTGTCGACGTCGTTCATCCTGAGCGCGTCGACGACCAGGTGGTACCCGTCGGTGAGCTCGGTCGGAACGTCGGCTGCTGCCGCGGTCTCCAGTGTCGAGGGGGCGGTCATGGTCCGAGGTCCTCCTTGGGCAGGTCCTGCCGTGCGGCTACTCCTCTCACCATCCGCAGCGCGCTCGTCCGCGTCCAAGACCGATCGGCGACCAGCCGATAAACAACATCTATCGATGGCTGGTGGGGGCGTCGCAACTCCCTTGATAGACGGCTGCTATCGACCGTTCGGCAGTACGTATTGGACGCGCACCGTGCACCACCGCAGGCTCGCAGAGGACGGTTTCGTCCGACTTGGCGCGAGGAGGTGGGGTCATGGCGGCTCTGGCTGCGGCATCCGTGCGCGACGCGAACCGATACCGGCCTCCGGCTGTCACGGGTCTCGTCGATCTCGTCGACCGGCATGTGCGGGAACGCCCGTACGCCCGGGCCCTGGTCGTCGGCGGGGACCGGGTGCACCTGTCCTACCGGGCTCTGGCCACCCTTGCGGACGAGGTGGCGGCCCGTCTCGGCCGCGCGGGGCTGCGCCCGGGGGATGCGGTCGGCCTGATCTGTGCCAACTCGGCGGAGTTCGTGGTCGCGCTCCTCGGTGCGGCGCGTGCCGGCCTCGTGGTCGCTCCACTGGACCCCGTGCTGCCCGGGTCCCAACTCGCCACGCGGCTGGGGGCGTTGGGTGCGCGGGCGGTGCTCCTGGGTCCGGCCGCGGCCGAGGTCCCGCTGCCGGTTCCGGCCTGGCCCCTGCGCGTGGACGTCTCCCGCGCCGGCACAGCGGCGGTGGTTCTCAAACCCGGCGAGTGCGCGATGCCCCAAGTCGAGAGTGCGGCGTGCGAGTTGACGGGCCAGGACGCCCTGGTCCTGTTCACCGCCGGCACCACCGACCGGGCGAAGATGGTCCCGCTGACCCACGCCAACGTGGCCGCGTCCGTCCAGAACATCTGCGCCACCTACGAGTTGGGCCCCCAGGACGCGACGGTCGCGGTGATGCCGTTCTTCCACGGCCACGGGCTGTTCGCGGCGCTGCTGGCGACCCTGGCCGGCGGGGGCTGCGTCCTGCTGCCGGAGCGGGGCCGGTTCTCGGCGGGCACGTTCTGGGACGACATGCGTGCCGCCGCGGCCACCTGGTTCACGGCGGTCCCGACCATCCACGAGATCCTCCTGGACCGGTCCGAGCATGAGTATCCGGGCCCGCAGGTGCCGTCACTGAAGTTCGTACGGAGTTGCAGCGCGCCTCTCAACACCGCCACGCAGCGGGCGCTGGAGCGGACGTTCGGCGCACCGCTGCTGTCCGCCTACGGAATGACCGAGTCCACCCACCAGGCGACCAGTGAACCGCTGGAGCAGCGGGGTGCGCTGAAACACGGGTCGGTCGGCCGGGCGACCGGCGTCGAGGTCCGCGTCGTCGACCGCGACGGGCGTCCGTGTCCGGCGGGCGTCGAGGGCGAGGTGTGGGTGCACGGTCCCACCGTCGCCCGCGGCTACCTCGCCGACCGGGACGCGACGGCGTACAGCTTCGTCGACGGCTGGCTGCGCACCGGCGACCTGGGGGCACTGGACGAGGACGGGTTCCTGTCCCTGACCGGGCGTATCAAGAACCTCATCAACCGCGGCGGGGAGAAGATCTCGCCCGAGCATGTCGAGGACATCCTCGCCGGATGCCCGGGAGTCGCCGAGGCGGCGGTGTTCGCCGTCCCCGACGCGACGTACGGGCAACGGGTCGGCGCCGCCGTGGTGGTGCGCGAGGGCGAGAGCGTCGGGGCCGAGGAGATCCTGCAGTACTGCCGTGACCGGCTGGCCGCGTTCGCGGTGCCCGACCGGCTCGAACTGGTCGCCGCGCTGCCGCACACCGCGAAGGGTGGCCTGGACCGCAAGGCGGTGCAGGCCCGGTACGGGTCGTGAGCGTGTCTGTCTGAGTGCCAGGTATGGCAGCGCCCTGAAGGGGCGCGGGGCTGTATCGATATGCGGCTCCGCCGCGTGGGCGCGCCCAGCCCCCACCGCCCCGCAGCAAACGAACCGCATAACCAGCGGAGCGCTAACGCACGCGGTGCTCGGTCGGGAGCGGCCCGTCGAACAAGTCGTCCAGCGACAGCCCGGTGGCCGCGTTGACGAACGCCCGGGCGGCGACCGAGCCGGGGGTCCCGGCGTGGATCGCCACCGAGACCTGGGCGCCGGCCTCCGGGTCGACCAGGGGCAGCGCTCGCGTCCGGCCGATCACCGGCATCGCGCGCAGCCAGGTGTTCGGCACGATGCTCGCCCACCCGCCGCCGCCCACGTGTGCGTAGAGGGAGGCGATCGAGTCCGTCTCCACCTGGGGGGTCACGACGAACCCCTTGTCCGCGAACACGGTGTCGATGATCTGGCGGATCCGCATGTCCGGCGTCAGCAGCGCGAGCGGCAGCTGGGCCGCGTCCGCCCACGTCATCGTGGAGGCCTGCGACGTCAACTGGTCGTCCGACACCAGCAGCATGTACCGCTCCTGGTACAGGGGGACGACCTGGAGGCCTTCCTGGTCGCCCGGATCGAAGTGGGCGATCGCCACGTCAAGCTCGAAGTCGCGCAGCTGGCGGTGGAGTTCCTTCGTCGACAGCCGCGAACGGACCTGCACCTTCGCCAGTGGATGCGCCGCGCAGAACGCGGCCACGGGAAGCGCCAGGGTCGTCGACGCCGTGGGGTCGGTCCCCAGTCGCAGCGTCCCCGTGATGCCCGACTGCACGGCGGCCACCTCGGCCTTGAACGCGTCCTGCTCGGCGAGGATCCGCTTGGCCCACACGACGAGCCGCTCGCCCTCGGGGGTGAGGCCCTGGTAGTTGTGCCCGCGGTTGATGAGCGTGACGTTCAGCTCTCGCTCCAGCTTGGCTATCGCCGCTGACAGCGCGGGCTGGGACACGTAGCACGATTCCGCCGCCCGGGCGAAGTGCCGTTCCCTCGCCACCGCCACGAAGTATTCGAGCTGCCGGAACAGCATGAACGACTCCCTTCCACCCGGTGCCACACCGGATCGCCCCCGCCCCGAGGACTGCAATCTTCATGGTGGCTCCCCTCAGGAGGCGGAGTGATGAATACTGTATGCAGTATTCGTACGCGATGTACAGTCGAAACGAGGGGGCAAACCGTGTTGATCGACACCCACGGCCGGACCGCCACCGATCTGCGGGTCTCACTGACCGACCGGTGCAATCTGCGGTGCACGTACTGCATGCCCGAGGAGGGACTGAGGTGGCTGGCCAGGCCGGAACTGCTCACCGATGACGAGATCGTGCGCCTGGTCTCCCTCGCGGTCTCGCAACTCGGCGTCACCGAGGTCCGCTTCACCGGCGGCGAGCCGTTGCTGCGCCCCGGACTGGTGGGCATCGTCGAGCGGTGTGCCGCCCTCGCCCCGCGTCCGAGGCTCTCCCTCACCACCAACGGCATCGGCCTCGCCCGCACCGCCGAGGCACTGCGCGCCGCGGGCCTCGACCGGGTCAACGTGTCCCTCGACACCCTGCGCCCCGACGTCTTCCGCACCCTCACCCGTCGCGACCGGCACCACGACGTCCTCGCCGGCCTCGACGCGGCCCGCGCGGCCGGGCTCGCCCCGGTCAAGGTCAACTCGGTCCTCATGCGCGGCGTCAACGACGACGAGGCCCCCGCCCTGCTCGACTGGGCGCTCCGGTACCACTACGAGCTGCGCTTCATCGAGCAGATGCCCTTGGACGCCCAACACGGCTGGCAGCGCGACGACATGGTCACGGCCGCGGAGATCCTCGAAAGGCTCGGCGCCCGTTTCTCCCTCACCCCCGACACGCAGCGCGGCTCCGCGCCCGCCGAACGGTGGCTGGTGGACGGCGGCCCTGCCCGGGTCGGGGTGATAGCCGCGGTCACCCGGCCGTTCTGCCGCGCCTGCGACCGCACCAGGCTCACCGCCGACGGGCAGGTCCGCAACTGTCTGTTCGCCCGCGAGGAGTCCGACCTGCGCACCGCCCTGCGCACGGATGCGTCCGACCAGGACATCGCCGAACGCTGGCGCGTCGCCATGTGGGGCAAGAAGGCCGGCGCCGGCCTCGACGAGGCGTCCTTCGTCCAGCCCCGCCGCCCGATGTCCGCGATCGGCGGCTGACGGCTGGATGCCACGACCGACCGCCGCGCGTGGTGCTCTTCGCGCGGCGGTCGCTCGTATGCGGTATGCGGCGCGGGTCAGCGCAGCAGCTTCACGGCGGCCACCACCAGGGGATCGAGACCGTCCGCCCCGGCGTCGACGAACTCCTGCAACCTGGTCCGCATACGCGGGTCCCAGAACCTGCCGATGTGCCCGGCAATCTCCTCGACGGCCCGCTCCCCCGGCAGGTGCCCGAGGTTCGCGGCGATGTCGTTGGCCATCCTGCGCTCGGGCGGCACGGTGGCTGTCATCTCAATCCACCACCGTGACAAGGCCGTTGTCGGTGGCTTCCGCCTCGCTGTGCCGGTCCGGGCGCGCCGGCGCGACCTGCACGGCGGTCACCTTGTACTCCGGGCAGTTGGTCGCCCAGTCGGAGTTCTCGGTCGTCACCACGTTGGCGCCGGTGACGGGGTGGTGGAACGTGGTGTACACGACCCCGGTCGGCATCCGGTCGGAGATCTCCGCGCGCAGGGTCGTTTGCCCGACGCGGCTCGCGAGGGTGACCATGTCGCCGTCGCTGATGCCTCGGTCCTCGGCGTCGTGCGGGTGCAGTTCCAGTACGTCCTCGGGATGCCAGGCGATGTTGCCGGTACGGCGGGTCTGCGCGCCGACGTTGTACTGGCTGAGGATCCGTCCCGTGGTGAGGACCAACGGGAAGCGGCGGGTGCTGCGTTCGTTCGTCGGGACGTAGGACGTGACCACGAACTTGCCCTTGCCGCGCACGAATTCGTCCACATGCATGATGGGCGTGCCCTCCGGTGCCCGCTCGTTGCACGGCCACTGGACGCTGCCGAGCTTGTCCAGCACCTCGAAGGAGACTCCGGTGAACGTCGGTGTGACCGAGGCGATTTCATCCATGATCTGGCTCGGACGGTCGTACGACATCGGGTAGCCCATGGCGGTGGCGATCTCGCTGACGATCTGCCACTCGTGCTTGCCCGTCTTCGGCTTCATCACCGCACGTACGCGGTTGATGCGGCGTTCGGCGTTGGTGAAGGTGCCGTCCTTCTCCAGGAAGGACGCGCCGGGCAGGAAGACGTGCGCGAACTTGGCCGTCTCGTTGAGGAACAGGTCCTGTACGACGACAAGTTCCATGGCCTTGAGTGCGGCGGTGACGTGCTGGAGGTTCGGGTCGGACTGGGCGATGTCCTCGCCGTGGACGAACAGGCCGCGGAAGGTTCCGTCGATCGCCGCGTCGAACATGTTGGGGATGCGAAGTCCCGGCTCGGCCAGGATGGTTCCGCCCCAGAGGTTCTCGAACACGGTGCGTACGGCGTCGTCCGAGACGTGCCGGTAGCCGGGCAACTCGTGCGGGAACGAACCCATGTCGCACGACCCCTGCACGTTGTTCTGGCCGCGCAGCGGGTTCACGCCGACGCCGTCACGGCCGATGTTGCCGCACGCCATCGCGAGGTTGGCCATCCCCATGACCATGGTCGAGCCCTGGCTGTGCTCGGTGACGCCGAGGCCGTAGTAGATGGCGCCGTTGGGTGCCTCGGCGTACAGCCGTGCGGCGGCCCGCAGTTCCTCGGCCGGTACGCCGGTGATCGGTTCGACGGACTCCGGGCTGTTCTCCGGGCGGGCGACGAACTCCGCCCAGTCGTCGAAGCCTTCGCACCGCTGGTCCACGAAGGACCGGTCGACCAGGCCCTCGGTGACGACCACGTGCGCCATGGCGTTGACGACGGCGACGTTGGTGCTCGGCCTGAGCTGGAGGTGGTGGCGTGCCTCGATGTGCGGCGAGCGCACCAGGTCGATGCGGCGCGGGTCCACGACGATGAGCTCGGCGCCCTCGCGCAGTCGGCGCTTCATCCGGGAGGCGAACACCGGGTGCCCGTCGGTGGGGTTGGCCCCGATCACCATGATCACGTCGGCCTCGGCGACCGAACGGAAGTCCTGGGTGCCGGCCGACTCGCCGAAGGTCTGCTTGAGGCCGTATCCCGTCGGGGAGTGGCAGACCCGGGCGCAGGTGTCGACGTTGTTGTTGCCGAAGGCCGCGCGGACCATCTTCTGTACGACGTAGACCTCTTCGTTGGTGCAGCGCGAGGAGGTGATGGCACCGACCGCGCTCGATCCGTACCGGTCCTGGATCTCGCGCATGCGCCGGGCCACCGTGCCGATCGCCTCGTCCCACTCGACCTCGCGCCAGTGGTCGGTGATCCGGTCGCGGACCATGGGCTTGAGGACCCGGTCGGGGTGGGTGGCGTAGCCGAAGGCGAAGCGGCCCTTCACACAGGAGTGGCCCTCGTTCGCTCCCCCGTCCTTGTAGGGGACCATGCGCACCAGCTCGTCGCCGCGCAACTCGGCCTTGAACGAGCAGCCGACCCCGCAGTACGCGCAGGTGGTCACCACCGACCTTGTGGGCATGCCGAGTTCGACGACCGACTTCTCCTGGAGCGTCGACGTCGGGCAGGCCTGCACGCAGGCGCCGCAGGAGACGCACTCGGATTCCATGAAGGTCTCGCCGGCGCCCGGCGAGACCTTGGAGTCGAAGCCGCGCCCCTCGATGGTGAGCGCGAAGGTGCCCTGTACCTCGCCGCAGGCCCGCACACAGCGGGAGCAGGCGATGCACTTGGACGGGTCGAAGTCGAAGTAGGGGTTCGAGGTGTCCTTCTCGGCATCGAGGTGGTTCTCGCCCTCGTAGCCGTAGCGGACCTGCCGAAGCCCCACCACCCCTGCCATGTCCTGGAGTTCACAGTCGCCGTTGGCTGGGCAGGTGAGGCAGTCCAGCGGGTGGTCGGAGATGTAGAGCTCCATGACGCCCTGACGGAGCTTCTCCACCTTCGGCGTCTGCGTGCTGACCTTCATCCCGTCGGCGCACGGTGTGGTGCAGGACGCCGGGGTGCCGCGGCGGCCGTCGATCTCCACCACACACAGCCGGCAGGAGCCGAACGCCTCAAGGCTGTCGGTGGCGCACAGTTTGGGTATGTCGACGCCGGCCTGTGCGGCGGCGCGCATCACCGACGTGCCCTCCGGGACGGTCACCGGCAGCCCGTCCACCTCCACCGACACCGTTGCCGGTCCGGGCCTTTCCGGGGTTCCGAAGTCGGGTTCCTTGAGGAGTGTCATGCCGTGCCCTCCGTCCGTGCGCCGCTCGCTTGTACGGGTTGGATGTCCAGGAGTCGACGGCCGCCGAGGAAGTCGTCGGGGAAGTGCGCGAGGGCGCTGCGTACGGGCATCGGTGTCAGCCCGCCCATCGCGCACAGCGAGCCGTCGGTCATCAGGTCGCACAGGTCTTCGAGGAGGGCCAGGTTCTCGTCCCGGTGGGTGCCGGCCACGATCTTGTCGATGACCTCGACGCCACGTACGGAACCGACCCGGCACGGTGTGCACTTGCCGCAGGATTCCTCGGCGCAGAACTCCATCGCGAACCGGGCCTGGGCGGCCATGTCGACGGTGTCGTCGAACACCACGACGCCGCCGTGGCCGACCATCGCGCCGGCCGCCGCGAACGCCTCGTAGTCCATCGGCAGGTCGAACATCGACGTCGGCAGATAGGCACCGAGCGGTCCGCCGACCTGAACGGTGCGTACGGGGCGTCCGGAGAAGGTGCCGCCGCCGTAGTCCTCAACCAGCTCGCGCAGGGTGACCCCGAAGGCGGTCTCCACGATGCCTCCGTGCGCGATGTTGCCGCCGAGCTGGAACACCTGGGTGCCGCGGGAGCGTTCGACGCCGAGTTCCTGGTACGCCTTCGCGCCCTCGGCGAGGACGACGGGGACGGTGGCCAGCGTGAGGACGTTGTTCACCACGGTCGGTTTGCCGAACAGGCCCTCGATCGCGGGGATCGGTGGCTTGGAGCGGACCATGCCCCGCTTTCCCTCCAGGCTTTCCAGCATGGAGGTCTCCTCGCCGCAGATGTACGCCCCCGCGCCGACGCGGACATGCAGGTTGAAGTCGAGTGGTGAGCCGAGGACGCCCCGGCCGAGCCAGCCCTGCTCGCGCGCGATCGTGATCGCCGACCGCATCGTGGCCACCGCGTCGGGGTACTCGGAGCGGATGTACAGGTAGCCCTCGCTCGCACCGACCGCGTGCGCGGCGATCGTCATGCCCTCGATGAGCATGAAGGGATCGCCCTCCATGACCATGCGGTCCGCGAAGGTCCCGCTGTCGCCCTCGTCGGCGTTGCAGCAGACGAACTTCAGCTCGTCGGCGCAGTCGAGCACGGTCTTCCACTTGATGCCGGCCGGGAATCCGGCGCCTCCGCGTCCGCGCAGTCCGGAGGCGGTGACCTCGGCGACGATGTCGTCGGGCGCGAGTTGGAGGGCGGCGCGCAGCCCGACGAGGCCGCCGTGCTCCAGGTAGTCCTGTGGCGACAGGGGGTCGGTCACCCCCACTCTGGCGAAGGTGACGCGGTTTTGGCGGGCCAGCCAGGGCAGTTCGTCGACGATGCCGAGCCGCAGCGGATGGTCCGCTCCGTCGAGCATCCCGGCGGCCAGGAGTCCTTCCACGTCGGAGGGTGCCACCGGCCCGTAGCCGACGCGGCCCCGGGGGGTCGCGACCTCGACCATCGGCTCCAGCCAGAGCATGCCGCGTGATCCGTTGCGTACGACGTCGATCCCGAAGTCGCCCCGGTCGGCCGCGTCGCGCAGTGCCAGCGCGACCTCGTCCGCGCCGACGGACCTGGCCGCAGAGTCGCGGGGGACGTAGACCGTCGCCGGGGAGTGCGGGGAGTGCGGGGAGTGCGAAGAATGGTTCATGACGAGACCCTCCCGTTGAGGATCGAACCCAGTTGGGCGGGGCCCACCCGTCCGTACAGCCGGCCGTTCGCCTCCACCGACGGCCCGAGTGCGCAGTTGCCGAGGCAGAAGACCTGCTCGACGGTGACCGAACCGTCCGCCGTCGTCTCCCCCAGGGTCAGTCCGGACTGGCGGGCATGGTCCACCAACCGCTCCCCGCCCAGGGCCTGGCACGCCTCGGCGCGGCAGATGCGCACCGTGGTGCGTCCCGCGGGTTCGCGGCGGAAGTCCTGGTAGAAGGTCACCACCCCGTGGACGTCAGCCCGGGAGACGTTGAGCGCGTCGGCGAGCACTGGGATCGCCTCCTGCGGCACGTGCCCCAACTCGGCCTGAACGGCGTGCAGTACGGGCAGAAGCGCGCCGCGCTGGTCCCGGTGACCGGCCACCGCCCTCCGCACCACGCTCTCGACCGTCACGTCACTCCCGGTGGTCGTCATGATCGCTTCGCCTTCCGTCACACGGGTCTCCGGCGAGGGGTGCAGGAGACTGAACCATACCCCATACAGGCTTCTGTATACAGAACTCAATCGCAGCTCGTCCCAGCTCGATCGCAGAGAACTCGGCGCGAAGCAGGAACTCCCTCGCCGCGCCGACTCCGGATCGATCCCGGGGAGGCTTGCCGACCAGGGGCCACACCCGTTGACAGCACATGCCATCCTGCATACCAAAACCTGTATGCTGACATGGCTGTCGGCAACCCTCTCGACGGCCACCTCTTGGCAAAGCCGTCGCCCCGCGCGGGCCCGGCGGCAGAACTGGACAACCATGCGCGAGGCACTCACGGCCGCAGCGTCCCGGCGCGTCACCCGCCCGGCACCCCTGCGTCGGGCCGTGTACGACGCCCTGACCGAGCTGATCATCAGCGGTTCCCTCAAGCCCGGCCAGCACCTGGTCGAGGCCGAACTCGCCGAACACCTCGGCGTCAGCCGCCAGCCGGTCCGCGAGGCACTGCAGCGACTGCAGATCGGCGGCTGGGTCGACCTGCGCCCCGCCCAGGGCGCCTTCGTCCACTCCCCCACCGAGGAGGAGGCCGCCCAACTCCTCGGCGTCCGCGCGGTCCTGGAGACCTATTCGGCTCAACTCGCCGCGCAGAACGCCGAGCCCGAGGACGTCGAACGCCTCTGGGAGTTGCAGCAGGCAGGCGTCGACGCGCTCGCCGGGGGCGATGTCGAACGCCTGGTCGCGGCCAATACCGCCCTGCACGACTTCATCACCTCGGTCGCCGACAACGCCGTACTGGCCGAGCTGATCGCCCAGGTGGGCCAGAAGGTGCGCTGGTACTACACCCCCATCGCCAAACCCCGTGGCAAGGAAGCCTGGAACGAGCACTCCCAGCTCATCAAGGCCATCGCCAAGGGCGACGCGGACCGCGCGGGCGAGATCATGCGCAAGCACACCGAGCGCACGGCCGACTTCTACCGCAGGCAGATCGCCGCCAGGGCGAGCCAGGACTGACCGAACGGGCCGTCCCGGGGCCCGGTTCAGGATGCGAGCGACCCGGCGGGGCGGCGAGCGGCCCCGCGGGAGATGTCGAGGGACGGTCGGCGGAGGGTCTCGGCACCGGCGGCGGCCCGCAGTTCGAGCAGCCACGGCAGGACCGTACGCAGCACGATGTCGAGCCCGTCGCCGTCCCCGCCGAGCATCGCGTCGGCGGGCACCAGAACCGGGTCGGCGAACACCGTGGACGTGGCACTGCCACCCGGCCCCGCACCGCCCGGCCGGGCCGGCACGAACAGGCCCGGGGCGTGCGCCGGAACCACCCAGAGACTCAGGCCGTCCGGTGCGGCGAACGGCCGGGAGGACCAGACATAGACGTCGGCTTCTCCCGCCGCGACCACCTGGTGCTTACGGGCCCGCAGAGCGACCACGTCACCGGTGCGGACGGCAGCGGAGCTCGGCGCGAGGAGCTGGGTCTCCGCCCCCTGCCGGTCGGCGTCCGTCTCGGCCTCAACCTCGGCCTCGACCTCGGCCTCGACCTCGGCCTCCGTCTCGGTGAGAGCAAGACTGCCGAGGTGACGTCCGGCGGCGATCTCCGCGCGCAGCCACGGGCTGCCGTACGACTCGATGACGGCGACCGCCGAGTAGTGGGACTGGAGCACGGCCGCCGTCGCCCGGCAGACGCACGCCGTTCGGGCCACCACCTCGACGGCTTCCGGCAGCGCCAGTCCGCCACCGCCGAATGCGGCGGAGACGGTGAGTCCCAGCAGCCCGGCACGGCCGAGGGCCGTCACGGCGGCACGGGGGAACCTGCCCTCGATGCCGGTCACTTGGGCGGCCGGTTCGATGACACCGGTCAGGACTTCTGAGAGAGCGGTGCGGTAGGACACGGGGTGACCCCCTCGGGGAACGGCTTCTGGTCCACTGCCAGTTGATGATTGCATACAGTATTCTGCATCCCTCATTGGGCGCCAGAGGGGAGGCCGAGCGGATTCCGGAACTTCGGAACTTCACAACGGGACCATCCAGCTATGGGCTGACCGAACTGATCGTCAACGGCTCGCTCAAACCCGGCCAGCACCTCGTCGAGGAGCTCATGCGCCGGCACACCCGGAACACCACCGACTTCTACTGTGAGCAGATCGCCGCGGTGGCCGGCCAGAGCGCCTGACGGCGGGACGGGAGCCCGCGGCGGGACTCAGGACCGCGGATCGATCTCCCGCAGCAGCCCGGTGGTCACGTCGAAGACGAAGCCCCGGACGTCGTCGGTGTGCGGCAGGAACGGCGACGTGCGCACCCGCTGCATCGACTGCCGTACGTCCTGGTCGACGTTCCAGAAGGCCTCCACCGCCCAGGCCGGCCGCTGTCCGACCTCCATCTCCAGGTCGTGCCGGAAGTCCTCGGTCAGGGTCTGCAGACCGCAGCCGGTGTGGTGGATGAGCACGACGCTGCGGGTGCCGAGCGCCCGCTGGCTGATGGTCAGGGAGCGGATCGTGTCGTCGGTGACCACACCGCCCGCGTTGCGGACGGTGTGGCAGTCGCCGAGCTCCAGGCCGAGGGCGGCGTGCAGGTCGAGACGGGCGTCCATGCAGGCCACGACGGCCACCTGCAGCACGGGACGAGCGTCCATCCCCGGGTCGACGAATCCGGCGGCGTAGGCACGGTTGGCCTCCACGAGCCGGTCGGTGACCGTCCCGGTGCCGGGTGCGCTGCGGGTGGGCTGGACGAAACGGGGCGCCGGCGTCGGCATGTCAGATCACTCCCTGCGCCTTGAGGAGCGGCAACTCGTCGGGGGAGATACCGAGTTCACCGTGAAGGATCTCTTGGTTGTGTTGGCCGAGGAGGGGTGGGGTGGTGATGTGGG
>NZ_JBXVPZ010000087.1:0-27357 GCF_057961495.1 Streptomyces sp. P5F9
CCGCCCGGAGCACGCACCCCGCACCCCGGATCGCGCCCCTAGAGCAGCTGTTCCTTGAGCCTCTCCGCCAGGAGGTCCCAGCGCCAGCGTTCCTCGACCCACTGGCGCCCCCGCTCGCCCATGTTCTGGCGGAGTTCCGGGTCGGCCAGCAGGGCGATGACGCGGTCGGCGGCGTCCTCGGGGGAGCCGCCGCGGACGACCCAGCCGGTCTCGCCGTCGAGGACGGCGTCGGGGGCGCCGCCGGAGTCGCCGGCGACGACGGGGAGGCCGGTGGCGGATGCCTCCAGGTAGACGATGCCGAGGCCCTCGACGTCGAGGCCGCCGCGCCGGGTGCGGCAGGGCATCGCGAAGACGTCGCCGGCGCCGTAGTGGGCGGGGAGTTCGGACCAGGGGACGGCGCCCGTGAAGCGGACGGAGTCACTCACACCCGTCTCCCGCACAAGCCGCCGCAGGTCCTTCTCGTACGGCCCGCCCCCCACGATCAGCAGCACGGCCTCCGGCTCGCGGGCCAGGATGCGCGGCATCGCCAGGATCAGGGTGTCCTGGCCCTTGCGCGGGACGAGGCGGGAGACGCAGACGACCACAGGCCGGTCGGTCAGGCCCAGCCGCGCCCGGACCTCCGCTCCGCCCGACCCCGGATGGAAGACCTTCTCGTCCACGCCTGGCGGAAGTTGGACCATCCGCGCGGCCGCCGCCGGGCTCAGCGCGGCGGCGATGCGCGAGCGCGTGTACTCGCCGAGGTAGGTGATCGTGTCGGTGGACTCGCCGATGCGGTGCAGGAGTTGACGGGAGGCGGGGAGCTGGGCCCACCCGGCCTCGTGGCCGTGGGTCGTGGCCACCAGCCGTTCCGCGCCCGCCTTCCGCAACGCCGGCGCCATCAGCCCGAGCGGCGCCGCCGCCCCGAACCACACCGCCGTACACCCGTGTTCACGCAGCAGCCCGACGGCCCTGCGGGTCGCGGCGGGCGTCGGCAGCAGCATGGTCGTGGCGTCCCGTACGACGGTGAACGGCTGCTCGGCGTCGAACGCGGCCGTCGCCTCGGCGCCCTCACGCCCGCGCTTCCAGGTCGAGGCGTAGACGACGATCCGCTCGGGCTCCAGCCGTAGCGCCATGTTGTGCAGAAACGCCTGGATGCCACCGGGCCGGGGCGGAAAGTCATTGGTCACGATCAGGGTCTTGCGCACGCGGCAGACCCTACCGGCCCCACCGGACGACGACTCACAGGCCCGCACGGCCGCGCTTCATGGCCATCGCACAGCAGATCGGGAGAACATGTGCCCCACATCGGCGGGCACGGCACGGAACGGAACAGGGGCTCAGGTGGAGATCGCGGGCGCGGGACGGCGGCTGGCGCCGCTGCTGGGAACCTGGGGCCTGACCAGAGTCGTACTCCTGCTGTTCGTCTTCAAGGTGCTCGTGTTCCCGGGCCCGGACGTCACCAGCGACGTGTCGGTGATCTACCAGAGCTGGTACGAGACACTCCGCCACGGCGGCTTCCCGCTGGACGATGTCACCTGGCAGTACCCGCCCGCCGCCGCCCTCCCGATCCTCTCCCCCGCCCTGCTGGGCTTCCTGGACTACGCGTCGGCGTTCTTCGTCCTCGCCTTCCTCGCCGACCTGACCGTCCTGGCCCTGCTCCTGTACACGGGCCTGCGCCCCGGCCGCACCCTGCGCGGCGCCTGGGTCTGGGTCGCGGGCGTCCCGCTGCTGGGCCCGACCGTGTACGCGCGCTACGACGTGATGGTGACCGCGGTCGCCGTGGCCGCGCTGCTCGCCGGCACCCGGCATCCCCGCGTGATGGGAGCGCTGGCCGGCTTCGGGGCGCTCCTGAAGGTGTGGCCGGCGCTGCTCCTGCTGGGCGCGGTCAAGCGCCGCGCGTGGGGAGCGGCGGCGCTGACGGTGACCGTGGTGGCAGGCCTCTTCGCGGTGTCGATGCCGGGCGCGTTCGCCTTCCTGAACTTCCAGCGCAACCGGGGCACGGAGGTGGAGTCCCTGGGCTCCCTCGTCTTCCACGTGGCCCGGCACTTCGGCTGGCCGGGCCAGGTCCTCCTGAACTACGGCTCGGTGGAGTTCGTCGGCCCCTACGTCAACTGGGTCAGCACGGCCGCCCTGGGCCTCACCGCGACGGCCTTCGGCTGGCTCATGCTCTGGCGCCTGATGGCGGCCCGTTTCCTGCCCCACACCCTCGCGGACGCGGCCTTCGTGGCCGTCCTGATGTTCACGGTCACCAGCCGGGTGATCAGCCCCCAGTACGTCGTCTGGCTGATCGGCCTCGCGGCGGTCTGCTCCTGCTTCCGCGCCAGCCGCATGAGGCTCCCGGTCGCCCTGGTCCTGGCGGCCGCCTTCGTCACGGTCCTGGAGTTCCCGGTCTGGTTCGCCCACGTGGTCGCGAGCGACGGCCTGGGCGTGACCCTGCTGGTCGTCCGCAACGGCCTGCTGATCGCAGCGGCCCTCATCGCCGCACGGGAGCTGTGGCGCGCGTCGGTCACCTGGGCGGACGTGCCGCCGCTGCCCAGTCAGGCGACCCGGTCGAAGGCGGCTTCGACGTCTCCCTGAGACCGGGCCCGCCGCCGGAACAGCACGGCGACGGCCGCGCACTGCACCCCCATCGAGAGCGCCAGCGCCAGGCACACCCCCGGCAGACCGAGCCCCAACAGCCCGTACGCCAAGGGGAGTTGGACCGCCGTACCGAGCACCGTCACCCGTAGCAGCGCCGGTGCTCCCCCGCTGCCCTCGAAGACCCCGCCGAGCGCGATGAAGCAGGCCATCAGGAGCAGGTAGGGGCCGATGCAGCGCAGGAACAGGACGCCCCCGTGGGCGACTTGGGGTCCGGCGCCGAAGGCGGCCATGATCCAGGGGGCGATGAGGAGGAGCAGGACGGCCGCCCCGACTCCCACGATCCCGGACACGAGCATCGCCTCCCGCCCGATCTCCCGTCGTGCGTCCCTTCCTCCTCCCCGCAGGTGCGAGGTGTGGATGGAGGCGGCCTGCCGCACGGAGTAGAAGGCCATCGTCGCCACGTACAGGACCTTGTAGGCGATGGCGTACGCGGCCACCGCCGTCACCCCGAGCCGCGCCACGATCGCGACCGTCACCAGTCCCCCGCCCTGCCGGAGGGTGAAGTCGGCGGACATGGGCAGGCCGGTGATCAACGTCCGGCGCAGGGCCGCGCGAACGGACCCGGCGGGGGCCGACTCGGTACGGCGCAGGAGGGCGTTCCGGCGTAGCGCGCGGAGTCCCACCCCCAGCGCCACCACCCGGCACAGCACGGTCGAGGCGGCGGCGCCCCGGACGCCGTAGAGGTGGATGAGGAACGGGTCGGCGACGAGGATCAGGCCGTTGGCGAGCAGGGCCAGGCGCATCGGGGTTCTGGTGTCGCCGGTGCCCTTGAGGATGCCGTCGACGAGTTGCTGGACGTAGAAGACGGCGATGCCCGGCAGGGAGATCGCGAAGTAGGCGACCGCGAGCGGGAGTTCGGGTCCCGTGCCGCCGAGGACCAGGCGGGCGAGTGGTTCGCGGAGCAGGAAGCCCGCCGCCACGACCACCGGTGTGACCAGTGCGCAGAGAGCCACCCCGCCGCGCACGGCGGACCGTATCGCGGCCGGGTCGCGGGCTCCCCTCCCGTGGGCGACGAGCACGGTCGTGCCGGAGGCGAAGACCAGGGCGATGCCGAGCAGGACGTTCTCGGTACTGGTCGCGACGGCCACGGCGGCGACGGCCGGGCCGCCGAGCCGGGAGACCCAGACGGTGTTGATGATCCCGGCGGCGACGGAGGCGAGGAGCGAGAGGTAGACGGGGCGGGCGAGCGAGACGAGCTGCTTGCGATGGCTGTTCACGGACCGGTCCTCCTCGATACGAGCTACCTCTAAACGAGATAGCTCGATTAGAGGTAGCATGGCTGTACGAGGTCCGCAAGAACCGTGCGAAGGAGGACCATGCTGGAACTGTCGATCCTGGGCTTCCTGGCCGAACAGCCGCTCCACGGCTACGAGTTGAAGGAGCGCATCAAGGCGCTCAGCGGCCATGTCCGCCCGGTCAGCGACGGCGCTCTCTACCCGGCACTCACCCGCCTGGTCACCGCCGGCAAGCTCGACCAGCACACGGAGGAGGGCACGAGCGCGGCCCCGCGCCGGGTCCTGTCCCTCACCGAAAAGGGCCGCGAGGACCTCTTGGAACGGCTCCGGCACCCCAAGCAGGCCGAGATCACCGACCACGTCCGCTTCAACACGGTCCTGGCCTTCCTACGGCACCTGCCCGACCCGCACGAGCAGGCCGCCGTGCTGCGTCGCCGGCTGGAGTTCCTGGAGACTCCGGCGAGTTTCTTCTACCGGGACGGCGAGCCCGTGCGGGCGGAGGAGAGCGGGGATCTGTTCCGGCAGGGCATGCTGCGGGTCGCGCGGGCGACGGGGGCGGCCGAGCGGGAGTGGCTCGCGGAGGCCATCGGCCGACTGGATCAGCAGAGGTGAACCGGTCGCCGGATCAGGCGAGTTGATCCTGGAGATAGTCCCGCCACTGCGCCGTGAAGTCGGCCAGGGGCACCCCGAGCACGCTCTTCATCGCGTCCTCCACCGCCCCCGCCCGCTTCTTGTGGGCGCCGACAGCCCGGTAGAACCTGCCCAGTTGGTCGGCTCCCCAGCGGTCCTCGATCATCCGGCAGGCCATCCACCCGCCCTCGTACGCCTGCGCGAGCTGCGTCGGCTCGCTGCTGAAACCGAAGTCCTTGTCGGCGGGGAGGGCGGTCGGGAGGTCGCCCTCCGCGACGGCGCGGTAGAGCTCCGGGGCGGCCTGGGTCGGGGTGCGGCCGGTGCCCCGGTAGCCGATCCAGTCGGCGTAGCCCTCCGAGAGCCACAGCGGGGTGGCGGAGGTGGTGTGGGCCCGGGTCGCCACGTGGGTCGTCTCATGGGTGAGCACCACCTGCTTGCCCATCGAGCCCAGGAGCGCGTACGCCTCCGGGTTGACGATGATCCGGTCCGCGGGCGCGCTGCCCGAGCCGCCCGCCTCGCCCGTCGTCACCGCGGCGATGCCCCGGTAGGAGGCCGCCGGTGAGCCCAGGAGGCCCGCCATGCCGTCCAGGGAGCCGGGGACGAGCACGACGACGTGCCGGGTCCAGTCCGTGCCCCACGCGTCCGACACGGCCGGTACGGCGTGGTCCGCGAGGGAGCGGTAGTCGTCGAGGCTGTCGGTGTCCTGGCCGACCCCCATCACGAGGCTGTGCGCGCCCTTGACGACGCTCACCTTCCCCTGGTCCCACAGCTGCTGGCCGGACTTCTTCGCGGGCTTGTCCGAGTCGACGTACCACTGCCCGTCCACGGTGAGGCGGAGCGTGAGCGTGCGGCCGACGGTGACGGGTGAGGTGTCGTACCCCTTGACCTTGTAGCTCAGTTCGGCGTCGGCGGTCGCGGTGGCACCGGTGCGGTGCAGGGCGGTCAGCCGGTAGGACCAGGAGGCGAAGGGGACGGCGCTCAGGTTCTCGTACGCGGTGCGCGCGCCGGTCCTCGTGTACGCCGTCCCGTCGTGGTGCAGGACCGCTGCGGACTGACGGTCGAGGAGGCTCTGGACCTCCGCCTTCGCGCTGTCCGCCGCCGGCTGCCCGCCGCATCCCACCAGCGAGACGAGCAGCAGACACAGCGCGAGCACTCCGGAGCGCGACGCCCGCCTACGACCAGTCACTTCCCGATCGTACGACCCTTTCGGGCGGGTTCAGACCCTCGTGACCGACGAGATGGGCATCATGCCGACCGGGTCGTAGCGCACCGGCGCGCCGGGGTAGGGGGCGTGGATGACCTGACCGTTGCCCACGTACATGCCGACATGGCTGGCGTCGGAGCGGTAGACGACCAGGTCGCCGGGCTGGGCCTGGGAGAGCGGGACCTGGTGGCCGGCGTAGCGCTGTTCCTGCGAGGTGCGCGGGAGGTGGACGCCCGCGTGGGCGTACGACCACTGCATCAGGCCCGAGCAGTCGAAGCCGCCGGGGCCGTTGGCGCCCCAGATGTACGGCTTGCCGAGTGCGGACCGGGCGGCGGCCACGGCTGCGGCGGCGCGGCCCGAGGACGGAACGCCGGCGCCGAAGTCGGGGATGTCCTCGCGGGAGGAGCGGGAGGCCCGGTCGAAGGAGGCGCGCTCGGCGAGGGGCATCTGGTTGAGGAGTTGCCGGGCCTTGGCGAGTTTCCGTTCGACGGTCTTCTTGTGGGTGGCGACGGCCTTGCGGCTGCGCTCCAGTTCGGCGAGGTGGCCGGCGGCCTCGGTGCGTTCCTGGGCGAGTTCGCGCATGGCCTCCTGGAGGTCCTTGAGCTGGCCCGCCTGCTGGGTGGTGATGCGGTCGAGGACGGAGGCCTTGTCGAGGTAGTCGGCCGGGTCGTCGGAGAACAGCAGCGCGACGGTGGGGTCGATGCCGCCGGAGCGGTACTGGGCGCCGGCGAGTGAACCCAGCGCGTCCCGCATGGTGTTGATGCGCTGTTGCTGCCGGGCGATCCGGTCCTGGGCGTTGCTCACCTGCCGGTGCAGCTGCCCGGCGCTCTCGTCGGCCTTGTCGTAGGCCTCGGTCGCCTGCTCGGCCTCGTGGTAGAGCCGGTCCACCTCGGCCCGGGAGTCGTCGTGCGGCGCGGCCACGGCGGAGGTGGCCGGCATGGCGCCGAGGGCGGCGGCAGCGGCGCTCAAGACGCAGACCGCGGCACTGGCGCCTCGGTCGAACCCGGACGGTGCAAGGCGACGACGGGATCCCACGGGAAGCCGCACTTCCTTCCGCTGGCGGACACGGACCGCTCCCCCGGTGCGGGGAAACGCGCCAGACAGTAGCTCTGTGAAGGGGTGCGGGCCAAAGACCTCCGCGGACACATAACGTGACGCCCCGCCTATGACGCAGGTCATGGGCGGGGCGTGGGGTCAGCGTGGTGTGTCGTAATTCGCCCGTTCGGGCGGCCCGGTAGGACCGGACGAGGACGGTTACGGTCGGATCAGATCCGGACGCCGAACTCGAACGTCATGTTGCTGATCGCCTCGTAGCGGACCACGGCACCGGTGTGCGGGGCGTGCAGCACCTGGCCGTTGCCGGCGTAGAGGCCGACGTGGTGGAAGTCGCCGTAGAAGATGACCAGGTCGCCGACCTTGAGGTCGCTCTGGCTGTAGATCCGGGTGCCCGCGTTCGCCTGCGCCTCGGACGTGCGGGGTATGGAGACGCCCGCCTGCGCGTAGGCCCAGGACGTGAGGCCGGAGCAGTCGAAGGAGGACGGGCCGGAGGCGCCGTAGACGTACGGTGAGCCGATCACGGACTGGGCGGCGGCGAAGGCGGAGGCGGCGCGGCCGGAGGCGGAACCGGTGTTGCCGAGGTCCACACGTGAGCTGGAGCGGTTGGCGGCCTGCGCCTGCTCCTGGTCGAGCGCCGCCTTCTCCGCGGCGGTCAGGGTGTTGAGCAGCTTCTGGGCCGAGGCCAGCTTGGCCTTGACCTCGTCCTTCTTCTTCTTGAGCTCGGTGCGGGTGGCGGAGAGGTCCTTGAGCTTGCTGCTCGCCTCCGCGCGTTCCTGGGCGAGTTCACGCTGCTTGCCCTGGATCTTCGTGAGCGCCTCGACCTGCTGACTGCTCAACTGGTCCATCGTGGACGCCTTGTCGAGGTAGTCGTCCGGGTTCGAGGACAGGAACAGCTGGATCGAGGGGTCGATGCCCCCGGTGCGGTACTGGGCGCTCGCCATCGTCCCGAGGCCGTCCCGGAGCTTGTTGAGCTCCTCCTGGCCGCGGGCGACGTTGTCCTGGATGGTGGAGATCTCCTTCTGGAGCTTCTCCTGCTTCTCCTGGGCCCCGTCGAGCTTCTCGGTGGCCTGCTCGGCCTGCTCGTAGAGGGCGTCGACCTTCGCCTTGACCTCGTCCTTGCTGGGCTTCTCGCTCGGCGCGGCATTCGCGGCCTGAGCGCTGAAGGCAACGGCGGCTGCGGCTGCGGTGGTCAGCACAGTCACACGCGTGCGGCTCGGCTGCTTCGGTCGACGATGGGACGCCACGGAGTCGAGCTCCTTCTATTGAGTGATCACCCGTTCGGAGGTTCGAGGCCTGACCCTAGTGATGTTTCTGTGATCAGTTCAAATCCTCACACGAAAAAATGCTGTCACTCAAAGCATTCTTTGCACATAACCAACATGCAGTGATGGTCGATTGACGCTACGTTGCGTGACGGTTCGGTCAATTCCGGCATTAAACCTGTACGTTGACCTTCACGACAGTCGCTTGAGGAGTACCGCAGAAGCGACGGGCCGGGCGCCCGCCTTCGCGATGCCGTCGGCCACCTCGCGGTCGGTCGACGCGACGATCACCGGCCGGCCGGGCGGCTCGGCGCGCACCAGCTGGCGGATCAACTCGTCGGCGGTGACGCCCGGTTTGGAGAACAGCACCCGCACTCCGCGCGGCGGCGCGAGCAGCACGGGCGCGGCCAGCTCGGCCCCGTCGAAGACACAGGTGACCTCGGCGCCGGTCTGCGCGGCGAGCTGCGACAGCTGCCCGAGCAGCCTCAACCGCTGCTTCTCCAGGGGCATTTGGGGATAGCCGGTCTTGGTGACGTTGTAGCCGTCGACGACCAGATGGGCCTGCGGCAGCGCGAGCAACTGGTCGAGGATCGCGGGGTCGTTGTCCGACAGCGCCCGCGCGGCGATGTCTTTCGGGGTCATTCGTCCCGGTTCGACCGCGTCGACGGTCTCGGCGGGCCGTACGGAGACCGGCGGCAACGCCAGCTCGCGGCGCAGCCCCTGGGCCGCGTCCAGCACGGTGTCGAGCAGCAGCCGTACCCGCATGTCCTCGACACTGCGGCCCTCGCGGGCGGCCTTGCGGGTGGCCTCAAGGGCCGCCTCCGCCTCGCCGAGCCGGGCCTTGAGGCGGCGGCTCTCGCTCTCGGCGGCGGACAGCTGGGTCTGCGCCTCGGCGCGCGCGGTGTCCGTCTCGGCCCGCAGCTTACGCAGGGCGGCCTCGCCGCGCTTGACGTCGCTGTGGGCGGCACGCAGCTTGCGGTGCAGGGAGTCCGCTTCCTTCTTCGCCGCGTCCAGCTCGGTGCGCAGCCGCTCGGTGTCGGCCCGGGTCGCGTCCCGCGCCTGCGCCAACTCCTCGCGCAGCCGCTCCAGTTCGGCCCGGCTCTCCTCGTCCGCGCGCTCGGCGTCGGCGCGCAGTGCCTCCTCGCCGGCGGCGGTCACGAGCTTCACCCAGCCGGTGGGGCGCAGAACATAGGCCGCGGCCGCCACGTCGAGCGGATCCGCGGCCGGGGGCGGCGAGCCGGAGTCGAGAGCGCCCGCGAGCTCCGCCTGGGCCTCTCTGAGCTTCTCCCCGATCCGCTGCCGGAACAGCGGATCGGTCTCCAGCGCGGCAGCCATGGCATTACCCGCGAACTTGGCGCGCCGGTTGGGGGCGAAGCGGGCGTACTGTCGTAGCTGCGCGGGCAGTTCGGCTACGGTGAGGCCGCCGAAGCCGTCCGACACGATCTGCACGACCCTTCTCCGCACGCCGTCGGGCAGCGGACGGTCGAGCACCTCGGCGGCGCCGTCGCCCGGCCCCCCGCCTGAGTTCTCCACCATCCTCACACCCCAATACGTGTGCGGGGCCGCTCCCTCTCAGGAGCCGGCGCCCGGCCTGTCCACGAGTTCCACCTGATCCACGGCGTTGCACCAGCGGCAGCGCACCGACTCGATGGTCTCACTGACCACCTCGCGCTCCTCCACCTTCGGCTCACCCGCCAGGTCCAGGTGGAGGTACTCCACGACCTTCGACGAACGCGTCACGTCGAAGCGCGTGAGGTTGCCGCAGAGGGTGCAGCGCCACCGCGTGGAGCCGGTCGGCAGGGGAACCGTCATCGTGGCTGTCCGCTTCCTTCTCGTTCCAGTTTCCGTGATCGCCGGTTTCCCCGGCGAGTGTGGCTCGTAACCCTACGGCCTGGCGGGTACTCGCCGCTCGGCCGTCCACAGCGGCGAGGCACGCTGTGCCGCTACGCCCCGTTACGTCATGCTCTGTAACCGTGATCAGCACCTGGGGCTCGGCCCTCGTCAGGACGTTCCGCGGCACCTCGGCGCCCATGACCTACGTCCTGATCGGCCTGTGCTGCCTGATCTTCGTCCTCGGCCCGGCCTCGGGTTTGGTCCCGTCCTACGGCACCGGGGACGCGCTGCTCGCCGTACAGCGGGCGTACTTCCGCCGCTGGGGGGTGGTTCCGGCCGAACTGTTCGACCACCCCACCCGAGAGGCCCTGACCCCGGTCACGGCCCTCTTCATCCACGGCAGCTGGATCCATCTCCTCGGCAACATGCTCTTCCTCTACGTCTTCGGAGCGATGACCGAGGAACGGCTGGGCCGTGTCGAGTTCACCCTGTTCTACCTGGGCTGCGGCTACCTGGCGCTGCTGGGCTACGCGGTGGCCAACGCCGACTCCGAGCAGTCCCTCGTCGGCGCGTCCGGGGCGATCTCGGCGGTCCTCGGGGCGTTTCTGTACTTGTTCCCCCGGGCCCGCGTGACGAGTCTCCTCCCCTTCCTCTTCTTCCTGCCGCTGCGTTTCCCGGCCTGGGTCGTCCTGCCGTTCTGGGCGGCCCTGCAGTGGCTCGCGGCGGGCCGGGCCGCGCAGGGGCCGGGGGTGGCGTACCTCGCCCACCTGGTGGGCTTCACGCTGGGCTTCGGTTACGCGTGGGTGAGATTCGGTCGTACCACTAGAGTTGGGGCCGCCCCAGTAACGGTCCCCGAGGGAGAGAACCAGCCGTGATCACCGCGATCGTCCTCATCAAGACCAGCGTGGACCGGATTCCCGAGATCGCCGAGTCGATCGCCGCGCTCGAATCCGTGAGCGAGGTCTTCTCCGTCACCGGGACGTACGACCTGATCGCGATGGTCCGGGTCCGGCAGCACGAGGACCTGGCCGAGGTGATCCCCGGGCGGATCAGCAAGATCCCCGGGGTCGAGGGGACGGATACGCACGTGGCGTTCCGGACGTACTCGCAGCATGACCTTGAGGCCGCGTTCGCGATCGGGCTGGACTCCTAGCGGGCGCCCAGCCGCTTCCCCAGGGCGACCAGCGCGCCCCGGTTCACGACCTCCCAGGCCGGCAGCTCGGTGCGGTGACCATCACCGCCCCGCAGGTCGGCCCACCGGTGGGCCGACAGCCCGCCCGGGCCCCGCTGCCGGACGTGCTCGACGACGGACCGTATCCGCTGGTTCTCGGCTCGGTCCTGGTCCGCCGAGCCGACCTGGATCTGCCACTCGTCGACGATGAAGGCCTGTTCCACCCCGTCGGCGATCCGCCCAGCGACGGGGCCGCCCGTCGGAGACCAGGACGAGCCCCTCCTCGTACAGCTGGACCGGCCTGCCGCCGAGGAGCCGCGGCAGCCGTCGTACGACCGCCTGGGTCAGCGGTTCGCCCAGTCCCGTCGGAGTGCCCACCCCCGGATGGTCACACGGCAGGCACGCAACGGCCGTCCTGCGTACGGTAGTTCCACTTCGCGCCGTCGGTCACGAGCTCCCGTACGGCCGTGATGAAGCGCTCGACGTGCTCGTCCGGGGTGCCCGCGCCGAAGCTCACGCGGATGGCGTTGAGGGACTTCTCGCCCGGGGCCGCCTCCGGGGCGCCGCACTCGCCCTGGGTCTGGGGGTCGCTGCCCAGCAGGGTGCGGACCAGGGGGTGGGCGCAGAAGAGGCCGTCGCGGACGCCGATGCCGTACTCGGCGGAGAGGGCGGCGGCGAAGTGCGAGCTGTTCCAGCCGTCGACGACGAAGGAGATCACGCCGACGCGCGGGGCGTCGTCGCCGAACAACGACAACACGCGCGCCTCCGGGACCTCCGCCAGGCCCGCCCGCACCTTCTCGATCAGGTGCTGCTCGCGGGCGACCAGGGTGTCGAAGCCCGCCTCCGTCAGGGCCTTGCAGGCCGACGCGATGGAGTAGGCGCCGATGACGTTCGGGGAGCCGGCCTCGTGGCGGGCCGCGCTGTCGTGCCACTCCACGTCCACCCCGCCGTCCTCGCGCCGCGTGACCTTGCGGCTGGCGCCGCCGCCCGCGAGGTAGGGGTCGGCCGCCTGGAGCCAGTCGGCGCGGCCGGCCAGGACGCCCGAGCCGAAGGGGGCGTAGAGCTTGTGGCCGGAGAAGGCGATCCAGTCGACGTCGAGGTCCTGGACGGACACCGGGTGGTGCGGGGCGAGTTGGGCGGCGTCCAGGACGATCCGGGCGCCGTGGGCGTGAGCCGCGGCCGCCAACTCCCGTACCGGCCACAGCTCGCCGGTGACGTTCGAGGCGCCGGTGACGCAGACCAGGGCCGGGCCGAACGGGTCACGTTCGGCGAGGGCCCCCTCCAGGGTCTCGACGGCCTGGCCCGGGGTGCGCGGGGCGTTGAGGTAGGTGACCTGGGCGTCCTTCCAGGGGAGCAGGGACGCGTGGTGCTCGGTCTCGAAGACGAAGACCTGGCAGTCGGCGGGGAGGGCGGCGGCGAGGAGGTTCAGGGAGTCCGTCGTGGAGCGGGTGAAGATCAGCTGGTCGTCGGGACGGCAGTCCAGGAACTCCTCGACCGTCCTGCGGGCGTTCTCGAACAGGTCCGTCGACAGCTGCGAGAGATAGCCGGCGCCGCGGTGCACGCTGCCGTAGTACGGGGCGTAGGCCGCCACGTCGTCCCAGACGCGCTGGAGGGCGGGGGCGCTGGCCGCGTAGTCGAGCGCCGCGTAGGTGACTTCGCCGCCCGTGACGAGCGGGACGGTGACATCCCGGCCGAGAACGGGCAGCGGGGCGCACGTGGTCGTGGCGGCGGCAACGGTGGAGACAGACATGGCGAACTCCCGTGAGAGGCAGGCGAATTCACTGCGCGAGCGGACATGGCTCCGGCGCAGGAAAGGGTGAAAGGGGATGTGCGGAGTGGGGGCTTCGCGCCCTATCGCATTCGCTTGCTCACAGAGAACTCCCTCGATGACCAGGACCCCTGGTGTCTTTCGAGGGGCCCGCGCTTGCCGCAGACCTCGCTGCCTACGGCCTGGTCTTCACCCGGGGCACCCCGCCACGGACGGAGGGTTGCCGGACAGTCGGCCGGGGCCTCATGACTGTCACTCATGACCTGGTCGAAAAATTTACGCGAGGTGATCGTCGTCCCGCAACCCGTGTCCGGATCGCGGGACGACGACCGCCGTACCGCTACGCGTTGCTGGCGGCCGCCCAGCGCTCCAGCGTGCGCTTGGCCGCCCCCGAGTCGATCGACTCCCGAGCCTTCTCCATCCCGGCCCGGATCCGGTCCACCAGCGGCCCGTCCCCGGCCTCCAGCGCCACCAGGGCAGCCGCCGAGTTCAGGAGTACGGCGTCCCGTACCGGGCCCGTCTCGCCGTCCAGGAGACGGCGGGCGACGCCGGCGTTGTACTCGGGGTCGGCGCCGCGCAGGGCTTCCACGGGGACCAGTTCGAGGCCGACGTCCCTCGGGTCGAAGGCCTCCTCGGTGACCTTGCCGTCGCGGACGATCCACACCCGGGAGGTGGCCGTGGTCGTCAGCTCGTCGAGGCCGTCGTCGCCGCGGAACACCAGCGCGGAGGAGCCGCGTTCGGCCAGCACGCCCGCGATGAGCCCGGCCATACGGGTGTCGAAGCAGCCGACCGCCGACGAGGTGACCTTGGCCGGGTTGGTGAGCGGGCCGAGGAGGTTGAACGCGGTCGGCACCCCCAGGTCCCGCCGGACCGCGCCCGCGAACCGCATCGTGGGGTGGAACTTGGCCGCGAAGCAGAACGTGATCCCGGCCTCCTCCACCACCTGCGCGACCCGCTCGGGCGACAGCTCCAGGTTGATGCCGAGCCGCTCCAGCACGTCGGAGGAACCGCTCGCCGAGGACGAGGCCCGGTTGCCGTGCTTGACGACCTTCGCGCCGGAGCCGGCGATCACGATCGCGGACATCGTCGAGATGTTGACCGTCTTGGCCCGGTCGCCGCCCGTGCCGACGATGTCGACGGCCGGCCCCGGGATGTCCAGCGGCTTCGCGTGGGCGTACATCGTCTCGACGAGGCCGTTGATCTCCTCGACGGTCTCGCCCTTGGCCCGCAGCGCCACCAGGAAGCCCGCGATCTGGGCGTCCGCCGCCTCACCGCTCATGATGCGGTCCATCGCCCACGCCGTGTCGGCGGTGCCGAGGTCCTGTCCGGCCAGCAGCGCGCTCAGTACGTCGGGCCAGGAACGGGCCGCCGCGGTGTCGCCTCCAGCGGGGGTCACAGCGCTCATACGGCCGCTCCTGGGTGTCGTAGAAACCTGCTTCGAAAGACGTGCCCCACCCTATCCAGCGCGGGGCACGGCGAAGGGCCCCGTCCGGTGTTCGGACGGGGCCCTTCGACTGTGGCGTGGCGACGCCTCAGCGATCAGTGGTGGCCGTGGCCGCTCGTGATCTCCTTGTACTCCTCGACGGTGGGCTTGGGGATCTGGGACTCCTCGCCGTAGTACGCCTCGCTCAGCTTGGCGCGCAGCTTCTGGGAGCCCTTCACCTTGCGCTCGACGCCGTTCTCGTCGACCGTCGCACCGATCGCGGCCGGCTCGTACTGCTCGTGCGCGGTGAGCGTGTGCAGCGCGTCCTGGCTGAGCGGCTCGTGCACCTCGATGAACTCACCGTGCGGCAGGCGCTTGATGATGCCCGACTCGCGGCCGTGCAGCACCTTGTCCCGGTCGCGGCGCTGGAGACCGAGGCAGACCCGCTTGGTGGCGATGAAGACCAGCACCGGCACCACGAAGAAGCCGACGCGCACGAACCAGGTGATCGAGTTGATCGACAGGTGGAAGTGCGTGGCCCAGATGTCGTTGCCGCCACCGATGAGCAGGACGAAGTACCACGAGATCCACGCGGCACCGAAGGCCGTACGGGTCGGGACGTTGCGCGGGCGGTCCAGGATGTGGTGCTCGCGCTTGTCGCCGGTGACCCAGGACTCGATGAACGGGTAGACCGCGATCGCGACCAGGACCAGCGGGAAGATGACCAGCGGGATGAACACGCCCAGGACGAGCGTGTGACCCCAGACGTTGATCTCCCAGCCCGGCATGACACGGATCAGGCCCTCGGAGAAGCCCATGTACCAGTCGGGCTGGGCGCCCGTGGACACCATGTCCGGACGGTACGGACCCATGGCCCAGATCGGGTTGATCGAGGCGATCGCCGCGACGGCCGCGATGACACCGAAGACCAGGAAGAAGAAGCCTCCGGCCTTGGCCATGTAGACCGGCAGCAGCGGCATGCCGACGACGTTGTTGTTCGTCTTTCCGGGACCCGCGAACTGCGTGTGCTTGTGGTAGAAGACCAGGATCAGGTGGCCGACCACTAGGCCGAGCATGATGCCCGGCAGCAGCAGGATGTGGATCGAGTAGAACCGTGCGACGAAGTCGCCGCCCGGGAACTCGCCGCCGAAGAGGAAGAACGACAGGTACGTGCCGACGATCGGCACGGACAGGACCGCGCCCTCCATGAAGCGGACACCGGTGCCGGAGAGCAGGTCGTCCGGGAGCGAGTAACCGGTGAAGCCGGTGAACATGCCCAGGACGAACAGCAGGAAGCCGAACAGCCAGTTGACCTCACGCGGCTTGCGGAACGCGCCCGTGAAGAACACCCGCATCATGTGCACGAACATGGCGGCGAGGAAGATCAGCGCCGCCCAGTGGTGGATCTGACGGATCAGCAGACCACCGCGCACATCGAAGGAGATGTGCATCGTCGAGTTGAACGCCTCCGACATCAGCTGCCCCTGGAGCGGGACATAGCTGCCGTGGTACGTCACCTCGTTCATCGACGGGTGGAAGAACAGCGTCAGATACACACCCGTGAGGATGATGATGATGAAGCTGTAGAGGCAGACCTCACCCAGCATGAACGACCAGTGGTCGGGGAAGATCTTGCGCATGTTGGACTTGGCGAGGGAGTAGATCCCGAGCCGTCCGTCGGCCCAGTCGGCGATCTTCTCGCCGGCCGGTGCCTTCTCGCGCGAACGCGAGTCGGAGTTGGTCGTAGTACTCATCCGCGCTCCCAGAATGCAGGACCGACGGGCTCCTCGAAGTCGCCGAGCGCCTGGAGGTAGCCCTCGTCGCTCACGCCGATGCGCAGCTGCGGCAGGGCGTGACCGGCCGGGCCGAAGATCACTCGGGCACCGTCGGAGAGGTCGAAGGTGGACTGGTGGCACGGGCACAGCACGTGGTGCGTCTGCTGCTCGTACAGGGAGATCGGGCAGCCCACGTGGGTGCAGATCTTCGAGAAGGCCACGATGCCCTCGTGCGCCCACTCCAGCTCGCGCTTGTCCTTGATGTTGTCCGGCTGGAGCCGGACGATCATCAGCGCGGACTTGGCGATCTCGGTCTGGAACTCCTCGTCGGTCTCCTCCAGGCCCTCGGGCTTGGCGAAGGTGAGCGAGCCGACGGCCACGTCCGAGGGACGCAGCGGCAGGTTCGTGTTCATGTTGACGAGCAGCTTGCCCTTGGACCACAGGGTGTGGCGCAGCTTCGTCCCCGGCAGCGGGCCCAGGTCGCGCAGCAGCATGACGCCGGAGAGCGGGAACAGGGCCAGCGCGCCGAACATCGTGTTGCGGATCAGCTTGCGACGGCCGAGCGCCGACTCCTTGGCACCGTCCTTGAAGTCGGCCATGACCTTGGCCTTGACCTCGGGGGGTGCCTCGATCGCGTGCCGCTCGTCGGCGATCTCCACGTCGGACATCAGGGTGCGGGCCCAGTGGACCGCGCCCGCGCCGATGGTGAAGAGCGCTCCGCCGAGGGTCAGACCCAGCGCGAAGTTGAGCGCGTTGATGTGACCGATCGGGAAGACGAAGATCGCCTTGTCGTGCGGGATCGCCACGTACGAGGCGATGAAGCCGACCGTGAGGAGCATCGACAGCGTGAACAGGAAGGCGACGACGCGCTCGGACCGCTTGGCGGCCCGCTCGTCGATGTCCTGCACCCGGTGCTCGTGCGGCGGCAGTCCCGGGTCGGCGAACGGGTCCTGCTCGTCCGCGACCGACACCGCGCCGTGCGCGTCCTGCTCAGCGGGCAGGTTCTCTTCTGGAATGTCTTGGCTACTCATGACTTCTTGGCCTTTGCGGTCCGAGCGGCGACCCAGACGGCTACCGCGATCAGCGCGCCCAGACCGAAGATCCAGGCGAAGAGACCCTCACTGACCGGACCGAGACCACCCAGCTCAAGCCCGCCGGGGCTCTCGGTGTTGTCGCCGTTGACCGCGTTGAGGTACGCGATGATGTCCTTCTTGTTCTTCGACGACAGCGTGGTGTCGGGGAAGGAAGGCATGTTCTGCGGGCCGGTCTGCATGGCCTCGTAGATGTGCTTCGGGGCAACGCCTTCGAGGCTCGGCGCGAACTTGCCGTGCGTCAGCGCGCCGCCCTTGCCGGTGAAGTTGTGGCACTGGGCGCAGTTGGTGCGGAACAGCTCGCCGCCCTTGGCGATGTCCGAACCCTCCGGCCCGTACTCGTTCTTCGTCGGGATGACCGGACCGGCACCCAGCGAGGCGATGTACGCCGCGAGCTGGTCGATCTCGGCCTGGGAGTAGATGACCTTCTTGGCCGGGATCTGAGCACCCGGCTGCTGCGCCGGCATACGGCCGGTGCCGACCTGGAAGTCGACCGCCGCGGCGCCGACGCCCACAAGGCTCGGACCGTCGGAGCTGCCCTGACCGCCGGTGCCGTGGCAGCTTGCGCAGCCGACGGCGAACAGCTTCTTGCCCTCGTCGATGGCGAGGGACTGGGCGGACTCGTCGGCCTGCGCCTTGCTCGCGGGCGCGAACGCGGCGTACAGCCCCCCAGTTGCCGCCAGCGCGAGGAGTAGGACGACGACCGCCGCCAGCGGATGGCGTCGTCGGGTGGAGAGCTTTTTCACGGATTACCCCGGTGTCAGGATCTTCTGCGTCGATGCTTCTGGAATGTGCGCTTCTTGGCTGCGCGCGGGATCGGGCCCGACTACTTGATCAAGTAGATCGTGGCGAAGAGGCCGATCCAGACGACATCGACGAAGTGCCAGTAGTAGGACACGACGATGGCCGCGGTCGCCTGTTCGTGAGTGAACCTCTTCGCCGCGTAGGTACGTCCGAGGACGAACAGGAAGGCGATGAGGCCGCCCGTCACGTGCATGCCGTGGAACCCGGTGGTCAGATAGAACACCGAGCCGTACGGGTCGGAGGACAGCGACAGGCCGTCCTTCTTCACCAGCTCCGTGTACTCGAAGATCTGACCGCCGATGAAGATCGCACCCATCACGAACGTGATGATGAACCAGCCCCTGAGCTTCTTCACGTCCCCGCGCTCGGCGGCGAAGACGCCGAGCTGGCAGGTGAGGGAGGAGAGCACCAGGATCGTGGTGTTGGTCGCGGAGAACGGAAGGTTGAGATGGCTCGCCATCTCCTTCCAGTGATCCGGACCGGTCACCGATCGCAGGGTGAAGTACATCGCGAAGAGGGCCGCGAAGAACATCAGCTCGGAACTCAGCCAGATGATGGTTCCGACGCTGGTGAGGTTCGGCCGGTTGACCGACGGGTGCGCGTGCCCGGTTTCTACTGTCGTTGCTGTCGCCACGACCGACATTATGTCGGTCGCTTATCCCGCCCTCACTCCGGGGGGTGCCGTTCGGAGTGTCCGCAGCGTGTGTACTGCCCGTATGGCCCATCGCAGGGGTGTTCCAACAGGTGTTGACGGGGTGTTCAAGGGAGTAGCATCCGCGCAACGGACCTTGGGAGGAAGAATGCAGGCGACCGCCACGGTGCTGGTCTACAGCGATGACTCCAACACCCGCGAGCAGGTGCGGTTGGCCTCCGGCAGGCGGCCGGCGTCCGACGTGCCGTTGGTCGAGTTCCTGGAGTGCGCCACGCCTGCGGCGGTTCTCAAGGAGCTGGACCGGGGCGGGATCGATGTCTGTGTGTTCGACGGGGAGTCCTCGCCGATGGGGGGCATGGGGTTGTGCCGCCAGGTGAAGGACGAGATCTTCAACTGCCCGCCGGTGCTTGTGCTGATCGGGCGGCCCCAGGACGCGTGGCTTGCCACGTGGAGCCGTGCGGAGGCCGCGGTGACCCTTCCGGTGGATCCCGTTGAGTTCGCGGCCTCTCTTGCCTCTCTGCTGCGTGAGAAGCGGGCTTTGAGCGCCTAGGAGGGTGGGGCGCGAGTTGTGTGGCGACTGCGGGCCGGCTGTGGCTGGTCGCGCAGTTCCCCGCGCCCCTAGGTAGGTCGCCCTTAGGTGGGTCACACTGACTCGGGGCGAAGTCTCGCCGCGTCCTCCGGCCTCGGACCATCGGGTGTTCCGCCTACCAGTGCGCTGCCGCCTCGCCAGTTCTTCCAGCCGAGGTTCCAGTCGCCGAAGCCGTTGCCGAAGGGTTCCATCTCGTCGCCGTTGGAGTTGACGACCTTGACGACGTCGCCTTCGTGGATGGTGTCGAAGAACCACTCGGCGTTGCTGGTGCTCATGCCGGTGCAGCCGTGGCTGACGTTCTCGGAGCCCTGGGAGCCGACCGACCAGGGGGCGGCGTGGACGTACTCGCCGCTCCAGGTGACGCGGGTCGCGTAGTACACGGGGAGGTCGTACGAGTCCGAGGAGCCCTCGGAGATGCCGACGGTGGTTCCGCGCATCCGTACGAAGTACTCCTTGCCCAGTACGACCTTGACGCCGTTCCGGGTCTCGAAGCCGGGCTTGCCGGTGGTGACGGGGATCTCGTTGATCTCCTCGCCGTTCCTGTAGACCGTCATCTCGTGGGACGCGGCGTCCGTCACGGCGACGATCTTGTCGCCCGTGGTGAGCTTGAGGCCCTTCGAACTGCCGCCCCACAGGCGGTCGCTGATCTTCACGCCGTCGAGGTCGCTGCGGACCTGGACGGTGGCGTGGGCGGGCCAGTAGTCCTTGGGGCGGTAGTGGAGTTCCTTGTCGTCCACCCAGTGCCAGGCGCCCTCCACGGCGGGCACGGAGTCCACCCTCAGGGCGCGTTCCACGATGGCCCGCTGCGCCTTGTCCTTGACGGGCATGTTCAGTTCGGCGGTGACCGGCTGGCCGACGCCGTACTGGCCCGCGTCCGGCCCGAACTTCACCGTCAGGCTCTTCTTCGTGGTCGGCTTGCTGGTGTCGAAGGTGAGGACCTTGCGGCCGGGGGCGCCGTCCTCGTCCTCCGTGCTCACCCGGACCGTGTAGTGGGCGTTGGCGGCCAGCGGGGAGGTGCTGTGCCAGCGAGTGCCGTCGGCGGCGAGTTCGCCCGTGACGTAGCGTCCCGCGGCGTCCACGGCGGTGACGTCCGTGATGCGGCCGTCGTCACCGGAGACGGTGACCGCCAGGGGCTTGTCGGGGTCGACCTTCTTGCCCTTGCCGGACGGGCCGTTGAAGGAGATCTGCCCCGCCGCGTCGTACGGCTTGGCCGACAGCGGGTTGCCGCCGTCGGACCCGCAGGCGGTGACGCCCGCGCCGAGGGAGACCACCAGCAGGGTGCAGCTGACGACGGTGCGGGTGCGCGGAGAGTGGTTCATGGGGTCACGCTATGAAGCTTCGTCAGCCGCGGCGCGGTGGGTCACTCGGACGAGGGACCGGCGTTGCGGCAAAAGCACGAGCCCGGACCCTCCTGACGGAGTGTCCGGGCTCGCGAGTGCTCTGCGCGTGCTACTGGGTGCGGTCTTCACCGCGGTAGTACTCGAAGACCCAGCCGTACAGGCCGATCATGATGATCGGGGCGGAGAAGTACAGCAGCCACCAGCCGATCGCGATCGACAGGAAGGCCAGTGCGCCACCGACACCGAGGGCGAGGGGCTGCCAGCTGTGCGGGCTGAAGAAGCCCACCTCGCCGGCCTCGTCCGCGACGTCGGCCTCCTTGTTGTCCTGCGCGAGCGTGTCGATCCGCCGGGCCGTGAAGCCAAGGTAGAAGCCGACCATGATGCACAGGCCGAAGGCGAGGAAGAGCGCCGTGGTACCGGCGGGCTCCTTCGACCACAGGCCGTAGACGACCGCCGTGGCGAGCACGAAGACGGCCAGCCACATGAACATCCTGCCCTGGACCTTCACTTGCCCGCCTCCTTGCCGCCAGTGAGGGCCTTGTCGCCGTGGTGCGCGTTCTCAAGCTGGTCGAGAGCGGCGATCTCCGGGTGGTGCAGGTCGAACGCCGGGGATTCGCTGCGGATCCGCGGCAGGGTGAGGAAGTTGTGCCGCGGCGGCGGGCAGGACGTCGCCCATTCGAGCGAACGGCCGTAGCCCCACGGGTCGTCGACCTCGACCTTCTTGCCGTACTTCGCCGTCTTCCACACGTTGTAGAGGAACGGCAGGATCGACAGGCCGAGCAGGAAGGAGCTGATCGTCGAGATCGTGTTCAGGGCGGTGAAGCCGTCGGCCGCGAGGTAGTCCGCGTAACGACGGGGCATGCCCTCGGCACCCAGCCAGTGCTGGACCAGGAAGGTGCCGTGGAAGCCGATGAACAGCGTCCAGAAGGTGATCTTGCCGAGGCGCTCGTCGAGCATCTTGCCGGTCATCTTCGGCCACCAGAAGTGGAAGCCGGAGAACATCGCGAACACGACCGTGCCGAAGACCACGTAGTGGAAGTGGGCGACGACGAAGTACGAGTCCGAGACGTGGAAGTCCATCGGCGGCGAGGCCAGGATGACACCGGTCAGACCACCGAAGGTGAAGGTGATCAGGAAGCCGGTGGCCCAGAGCATCGGGGTCTCGAAACTCAAGGACCCCTTCCACATCGTTCCGATCCAGTTGAAGAACTTCACGCCGGTCGGTACGGCGATGAGGAACGTCATGAAGGAGAAGAACGGCAGGAGGACTCCGCCGGTGACGTACATGTGGTGGGCCCACACGGTCACGGAGAGGCCGGCGATGGAGATCGTCGCGGCGACCAGTCCCATGTAGCCGAACATCGGCTTGCGGGAGAAGACCGGGATGACCTCGGAGATGATGCCGAAGAACGGCAGGGCGATGATGTACACCTCTGGATGGCCGAAGAACCAGAAGAGGTGTTGCCACAGCAATGCCCCGCCGTTTGAGGCGTCGAAGACGTGTGCCCCGAATTTCCGATCCGCCTCCAGCGCGAAGAGCGCGGCGGCGAGGACCGGGAAGGCCAGCAGAACGAGGACGGCGGTCAGCAGCACGTTCCAGCAGAAGATCGGCATGCGGAACATCGTCATGCCCGGTGCGCGCATGCAGATGATGGTGGTGATGAAGTTGACCGAGCCGAGGATCGTGCCGAAGCCGGAGAAGGCCAGACCCATGATCCACATGTCGCCGCCGATGCCCGGCGAATTGACCGCGCTCGACAGCGGCGAGTACGCGAACCAGCCGAAGTCGGCCGCGCCCTCCGGGGTGAGGAAACCGCCCACCGCGATCAGCGAGCCGAAGAGGTAGAGCCAGTAGGCGAACATGTTCAGCCGCGGGAACGCCACGTCGGGCGCGCCGATCTGCAGCGGCATGATCCAGTTCGTGAAACCGGCGAACAGCGGCGTCGCGAACATCAGCAGCATGATCGTGCCGTGCATCGTGAACGCCTGGTTGAACTGCTCGTTCGACAGGATCTGCAGACCCGGCCGGGCCAGCTCGGCGCGCATCAGCAGCGCCATGACGCCGCCGATCAGGAAGAACGCGAACGACGTGACCAGATACAGCGTGCCGATCGTCTTGTGGTCGGTGGTGGTGAGCCACTTGATCACGACGTTACCGGGTTGCTTGCGCCTTACCGGCAGCTCGTCCGCGTAGTGGGACTCTGCTGCCGCGGCACCCTGAGGTTCGTTGAGGATGCTCACAGGTTGTTCGTCTCCCGGTTCTTCTCGTGGCTCGTCTGCGCGATGCCAGCGGGGATGTAACCGGTCTGCCCCTTCTTGGCGAGGTCCTTGAGGTGCTGCTGGTAACGCTCCGGCGAGACGACCTTCACGTTGAACAGCATCCGGGAGTGGTCGACGCCGCAGAGCTCGGCGCACTTGCCGAGGTAGGTGCCCTCCTTGTTGGGGGTCACCTGGAAGGAGTTGGTGTGGCCCGGTACGACGTCCATCTTCATCAGGAACGGCACCACCCAGAAGTCGTGGATGACGTCACGTGAGGTGAGGACGAAGCGGACCGTCTCGCCCTTGGGGAGCCAGAGGGTCGGACCCGGGTTGCCCGTCTGCGGGTTCTTCGTGGCGGGCGTACCGACGTCGTAGACTCCGCCGGCGTTCGCCGGGAACTCCTTCTTGAACCGGTCCGGAATGGCGGCCAGGTTCTTGTCGGTCGTCGCGTCGCCACTGACACCGTCGACGTTCTCGATGTAGTTGAAGCCCCAGCTCCACTGGAAGCCGACGACGTTGACCGTCACCTGAGGCTTCTTGTCGGTGAGGCTGAGGAGCTTCGTCTCATCGCGGGCGGTGAAGTAGAACAACACCGAGACGATGATGAGCGGAACAACCGTGTACAGCGCCTCGATGGGCATGTTGTACCGGGTCTGCGGGGGGATCTCGACCTTGGTGCGGCTGCGCCGGTGGAACACGACGCTCCACATGATCAGGCCCCACACCAGGATGCCGACGGCGAGCGCGGCGGCCCAGGACCCCTGCCAGAGGGAGAGGATCCGCGGACCCTCTTCCGTGGTCGGGGTGGGGAAACCAAGGCGAGGAAAGTCCTTGGATGTGCAACCGGTCGCGGTCGCCAGGACCAGGCCCGCAGTCATTGCCTGCAGCAGCTTCCGCCGCATCGGGCGCCGCGGCGAGCGGTCGGAGCCGTTGGGACTCACGTAGCGCCTTCCCGAGAGTCTCGCCCGCGCGGATTGGCTGCGGCCTGCCTTCACGCGGGTCGGTCGCCGCCCTGCGTCGGGCAGGGGTTTGGATGTTTATGCGGACCAAACCCTAGCCGACGCCCTCCGGGGGTTCGCGGGGAGGGTGGCATACGCGCCGCCCGTTACTCCTTGCGCCTAATAGCTCGGGGGTTCAGGTGATTTGGGCGGGTGCGGGTGCGTTGTGGTTGCTCGCGCAGTTCCCCGCGCCCCTATCGAAAGCCCAGGTCCGCTTTAACGTTGCTGTGTGTCCTACTTTGATGCTGCCTCCTCCGCTCCTCTCCATCCCGTCGCGCGGCAGGCGCTGTTGGCGTCGCTGGACGAGGGGTGGGCGGACCCTGCACGCTTGTACCGGGAGGGGCGTAAGGCACGGTTGCTGCTGGACGCCGCCCGGGAAGCGGCCGCTGAAGCCGTCGGGTGCCGGGCCGACGAACTCGTCTTCACCTCCTCCGGGACCCGGGCCGTACATGCGGGGATCGCGGGGGCGTTGGCGGGGCGGCGGCGCGTCGGGCGTCACCTGATCGTGTCAGCGGTTGAACACTCTTCCGTGCTCCATTCGGCCGAGGCGCTGGTCGCGGAGGGCGGTTCGTCCACCGAGGTGCCCGTGGACCGTACGGGCGCGGTGAGCGTGGCGGCCTACGCCGATTCCCTCCGCTCGGACACCGCGCTGGCCTGTCTCCAGTCGGCCAACCACGAGGTGGGGACGGTCCAGCCGGTCGCCGAGGTGGCCGAGGCGTGCCGGGCGGTCGGAGTGCCGTTGCTGGTCGACGCGGCGCAGTCGCTGGGGTGGGGTCCGGTCGAGGGCGCGTGGTCGCTGCTCACGGCCAGCGCGCACAAGTGGGGCGGCCCGGCCGGGGTCGGTCTGCTGGTGGTACGCAAGGGCGTGCGCTTCGCGCCCCAACGGCCCGTGGACGAACGGGAGTCGGGACGCGCCGCCGGCTTCGAGAACATCCCCGCCGTAGTGGCCGCGGCCGCCTCGCTCCGCGCGGTCCGCACGGAGGCCGCCCAGGAGGCGCTACGGCTACGGGAGCTGACGGAGCGGATCCGGGCGCGGGTGCCGAAGCTGGTGCCGGGCGTGGATGTGGTCGGCGATCCGGTGCGGCGACTGCCCGGGATCGTCACCTTCTCCTGTCTCTATGTCGATGGAGAGACCCTCCTCCACGAACTGGACCGCGCCGGTTTCTCCGTCTCCTCCGGTTCGTCCTGCACCAGCAGCACCCTGACGCCGAGCCATGTGCTGAAGGCGATGGGCGTACTGAGTGAGGGGAATGTGCGGGTGTCGTTGCCACGGGGGACGGTGGAGGAGGACGTGGAGCGGTTCCTGGCCGTGCTGCCGGGGGTGGTGGCGGGAGTACGGGAGAAGGTGGGGGCGCAGACGCCGGTGACCGTCGTAGAAGAGGACTCGCTGGTCGTGGACGCCCTGGGCAAGCGCTGCCCAATCCCGGTGATCGAGCTCGCCAAGGTCATCGGCGATGTGCCGATCGGCGGCACGGTCAGGGTCCTGTCCGACGACGAGGCCGCGCGGCTGGACATCCCGGCGTGGTGCGAGATGCGGGGACAGGAGTACATGGGCGAGGAGAAGGCGGACCAAGGCACCGCGTACTTGATCCGCCGGTTGACCTGAGCTACTTCAGGGGCGCGGGGAACTGCGCGACCAGCCCCCACGCACCCGCAGACAACAACTCAGCCCAGATGCCCCTGAACCTCACCCGCAGCATCATGCCCATAAGCCTTGGTGAACCGGTCCATGAAGTGCACCCGCCGCAGCTGGTACTCCTGCGTACCCACCGTCTCGATGACGAGAGTCGCCAGCATGCAACCAACCTGCGCCGCCCGCTCCAGCGAAACCCCCCACGCCAGCCCCGAGAGGAACCCCGCCCGGAACGCGTCGCCGACCCCCGTGGGGTCAGCCTTGCGCTCCTCCTCCGCACAGCCGACCTCGATCGGGTCCGCACCGACGCTCTCGATCCGGACACCGCGCGAGCCCAGCGTGGTGACGCGGTGGCCGACCTTCGCCAGGATCTCCTCGTCGCTCCAGCCGGTCTTGGACTCGATGAGTCCCTTCTCGTACTCGTTCGAGAAGAGGTACGCCGAGCCCTCCAGCAGGATGCGGATGTCGTCGCCCTCCATGCGCGCGATCTGCTGGGAGAAGTCCGCGGCGAAGGGGATGGAACGGGTACGGCACTCCTCCGTGTGGCGGAGCATCGCCTCGGGGTCGTCCGCGCCGATCAGGACCAGGTCGAGGCCGCCCACGCGGTCGGCGACGGTCTTCAGCTCGATCTGGCGGGCCTCGCTCATGGCACCGGTGTAGAAGGAGCCGATCTGGTTGTGGTCGGCGTCCGTGGTGCACACGAAGCGGGCGGTGTGCAGCGTCTCGGAGATCCGCACCGAGCCGGTGTCGACGCCGTGCCGGTCGAGCCAGTCGCGGTACTCGGCGAAGTCGGAGCCGGCGGCGCCGACCAGGATCGGCCCGGTGCCGAGCTGGCCCATGCCGAAGGCGATGTTGGCGCCGACGCCGCCCCGGCGTACGTCGAGGTTGTCGACCAGGAAGGAGAGCGACACCGTGTGCAGCTGGTCCGCGACCAGTTGGTCGGCGAAGCGGCCGGGGAAGGTCATGAGGTGGTCGGTGGCGATGGATCCGGTGACTGCGATGCGCACGGCGAGGACTCTCCTGAGGGAGGCTGCGTTGACAGTTCACGCTACCCGGTCCGCGCGGCGGCTCTGAAGCGGCCAAAACTACCCGATAGTAGATCTTTCTTCGCGAGCTCAAGCGTGCCTACGGTGCCGCTATGACGAACCTCAAGTTCGACGGCCCCGTTCCGGTCCACGTTCCGGTCCACCGCGAAGGCGAGGGCGAGGCCGATCTCGCGGCGCTGCGCGGCGACTGCGCCCGGATGGCTCCCCACTGGACGGTTCCCGACCGGATCGTCTCCCTCCCGGTGTCCCCGTCGCTCATCCACGGGGTCACCGTGCCGTCGAAGTCGGCCCGCCTGCTGGACGGCATGTCGGAGTACGGCGACTGAGCGGAGTCGTTCAGCAGGATCGGCGCGCTCGGGGGAACCGTGCGCTCCCCCGCTGCGTCCCATCGCTGTCCCCCGTAAAGGGGATGCGGGATACGACCTTTCCGCCTGCCCCTTTGACAGGGCCGGGTCAGGGTCGAGGGACAGTTGCGCAGCCGAAGGAGCGATGCGGTGAACACCGAGCGACCCGACAACGACGACACGACCGGCACGTCCGGTGACGTGCGGGGCGCGGGGGACGCCGCGAAGGGCTCCGCGAAGGGGCCCGAGGTCGATGACACCGCGGGCCACCGCAAGGAAGAAGCCGGTTCTACGGCGTCCGACGCGGAGGCCGGTACCGGCCGGCCGGACGAGACGGGGGCCGGGGTCTCCGACGTGGACGCCAGCCACGCGGAAGAGAACGAGCCGCCGGAGTCCGGCATGGAAGCCGGCCGGTCAGAGGAGCCGGAGGAGATCGGCCTCGCCACATCCGACGCCGAGGCGGGCCGAGAGACAGGCCGACCGGACGTCACCGGTCACGGGACGCGCGACACTGACGCCGACGCCGACCAGCCGAAGGCAACCGGCCCCGCAGCGCCCACCACGGAAGCCGCTCACCCGGAGCAGCCCGCCCCCGGCACCTCCTCCACCGACACCGATCTCCCCC
>NZ_JBXVPZ010000088.1:0-27324 GCF_057961495.1 Streptomyces sp. P5F9
GCCCCCCAACTCATCGACGTGGCCCACGTATTGGTCAGACACCGCCCGACGATCTCCCCCGCCGGACCACCCCGCAACTGGTCGGCCAGCCGCCGCCCCAGCGCGCTCAGCGATTCCGGAACTGCCCACACTGTTCCGGATGTTGATCCGGGAAACGTTACCATCGCGCCTCTTGACTCCCTCATGTGGCGTGCGCCACCGTGTGATCGCCAGGGAATGGAAACGTTACCTTGAGCGGGCCGACGACCACCAGACGGTCGGGTCCGCGTGATCCGAGTGATCGTCGACTCCTCGGAGGAAGAAGGTGAGCGCGTGTGACAGCCGCTCCGCACCAAGAGACGCGAACCGCCGTACCGCCCGTGGACAGGCCGCCCGGCGGGGGGAGTCCCGGGCGCAGAGGACGACCCTGGCGACGATCACCCAAGAGGTCCTCGGACACCCTGGCCGCGTACGTGTTCCTGGCACCGGCGCTCATCGGCTTCACGGCATTCGTCGTCTACCCGCTGTTCCGGTCCGCGTACTTCGCGCTGACGACGTACAACGGCCTGACGGACCCGAAGTTCGTCGGCCTGGACAACTTCCACCGCATGTTCACCACCGACCCGTCCTTCTGGCCCTCGGTGCGCGCCACGCTGCTGCTCGTCGTCCTGTACGTGCCGCTGTCGCTGGCCATCGGGCTGGCCCTGGCGGTGTTCTGCAACCAGCGGATGCGGGGCGTCGGCCTGCTGCGTACCCTGTGCTATCTGCCGGTCGTGCTGCCCGTGGTCGCCACGATCACGCTCTGGAAGTTCGTGTTCAACCCCCAAGTCGGCCTGGCCAACCAGGTGTTGCACTGGCTCCACCTGCCCACCAGCGAGTGGCTGTCGGGGGACGACTCCGCGATGCCGTCGATCGTGATCGTCATGCTGTGGAGCGTCGGCTCCACGATGATCATCTTCCTCGCCGCGCTCCAGGCGGTCCCCACCGAGCTGTACGAGGCGGCCAGGCTCGACGGCGCGGGCCCCCGCACGGTGTTCTTCCGGATCACTCTGCCGCTGATCAGCCCGATCATGATCTTGCAGGTGGTCCTCCAGATGGTGACGGCCCTTCAGGCGTTCAACCAGCCGAAGATCCTCTCGCCGGACAACCAGGGCGGTCCCGGGTTCAGCACCAGGACCCTGATGCTGTCGATCTACGACAACGGCTTCCCCCGGCTCGGGCAGGTCTCCCAGTTCGGCTACGCCTCCGCACAGGTGTGGGTGCTCTTCCTGGTCATCGTCGTCGTGATCGCCGCCACCGCCCGCTTCTCGTCGATTTGGACCTACAGTGACCACGTCTCCTGACGTCACCAGGGCGCCGACGACCGCGCCGACACCGGCCGCCCCACCGACGAAGCCGCCCCGCAGAGCCGTACGCACGGCATCCTGGTACGGCGTCGCGCTGCTGATCAGCTCGGTGATGATCCTGCCCATCCTGTGGATGCTCACCGTCGCGCTGAAGGGCCCCTCGGCGGTCTTCGAGGTCCCGCCGAAACTGCTGCCCCACGAGTTCCATTTCAAGAACTTCATCGACGGCCCGAAGGTCATCCACTTCCCGCGCCTGCTGCTCAACTCCCTTGTCATCACCGGTCTTTCGGTGATCGGCGGGGTGATGACCTCGATGATGGCGGGCTATGCCCTGGCCCGGCTGCGCTTCCCCGGCCGGAAGGTGTGGTTCTACGTCTTCGTCGGCAGCATGCTGCTGCCCCCGGTGATCGGCATCATCCCGCTGTTCCAGCTCTTCAAGGACATCGGCTGGTACGACACCTGGCTGCCGCTGATCGTCCCGGCCTTCCTCGGCGGCAATCCGCTCTTCATCTTCCTGGCCCGGCAGTACTTCCTGTCGATCCCGCACTCCATCGACGAGGCGGCGAAGGTCGACGGCGCGGGGCACGTCCGGATCTTCTTCAGCGTGATGCTGCCGATCACGAAGCCCGCCTGGATAACGATGTCAATCCTGGCCTTCCAGATGTCCTGGAACGACTACCTCAACCCGCTGATCTACCTGTACTCGTCCCAGAAGTGGCCGCTGAGTGTGGGCATGGCCTCCTTCGTCACCCAGTTCGCCGGACAGACCCCGGACTGGAACCTCTACATGGCCACCAACCTGCTCTACATGCTCCCGCCACTGATCGTGTTCTTTGTCGCCCAGCGCTACTTCATCCAAGGTCTGAGCGCCCTGGGCACCGTCAACCAGCGCTGATCCGCACCCCGTCCCGTCCCGTTCCGACCCACCTACGAGCCGTATGCCAGCCAGGTATCAGGAGGCCACGATGAAACGATGGATCCGTTGCGCCGGAGTGTTGCTGTCGGCGGGGGGACTGCTCGCGACGGCGGCGTGCGGCGGCTCGTCCGGGAAACAGTCGGACGGCAAGGCCACGGTCACCCTGATGACCTGGGAGTCCGCCGCCACCAACAAGGCCATCGACCAGGCCCTGACCGGCTTTCACGACCCGAACATCACGGTCAAGCGCGTCGACACCCCGAACGGCAACTACAGCGACAAGCTCGCGGCCCTGACCCAGGCCAAGAAGCTCCCCGACCTGTTCTGGTGCGGCAACGACACCGAGCAGCAGTACACCAGCCAGGGCCTCCTCACCGACTGGGCCTCCCGGCTCTCCGGCTCCAGCGACTTCGGCGCGAGCAGCTTCGTCTCGTCCACGATGAAGAACTGGAAGACCGCCGACGGCAAGATAGGCGGCGTCCCCTCCCTGCTGAACACCTACGGCATCTGGTACGACATCGACGCCTTCAAGGCCGCCGGCATCACCGTGCCCGCCGCGGGCTGGACCTGGGACCAGATGTTCGACGCGGCCGCCAGACTGCACGCCAAGGGCGCCAAGTACGGCCTGGTCGCCGACGCGTTGACCTCCACGGACGGGCCGTTCTCCCTCAGCACGTACGCCCTGTCCGCGGGCGGCAAGCCCTTCGCCGACAACGTGCACCAGCCCGCCAGGACGACCATCGACGCGACGTACACCGAAGGCGTCAGCAAGGTCGTGGCCGGCATCAAGAGCGGTGCCGTCGCGCCGCCCGGCTACGACATCAGCAACCAGCAGGGCCTGTTCGCCGCCGGACAGATCCCGATGCTGTGGAGCGGCCAGTGGCTGGCCGCCGGCTTCCTCACCGACAAGCCGAAGATCAAGTACGGCTTCGCGCCCCTGCCCCAGGTGACCAAGCCCGCCACTCTCTACGACGCCGTGGGCATCTGCACCCCGTCGTACACCCAGAACGCGGACGCCACCTTCAAGGTCCTCAAGTACCTCGACTCCACGGTGTGGACCAAGGTGCTGCCCGACTCCCCGGTCGCGGCCCCGGCCTATCTCTCCGCCCAGAACGCCTACTTCGGCGCCCTCGACAAGGCCGGACAGACGACCGTCGCGGCCACCGTCAAGGCGGGACTGAACACCCCGACCACCATCGGCGTGCGCTTCACCACCCAGTGGGCCAGCCAGTCGAACGACCTGATCACCGCCTACTGGCCGGACATCCTCAACGGCAAGAAGCCGCTCTCCGACCTCCAGACGATGACCGACAAGATCAACGATGTGATCAAGAACAACAGTTAGCGTCCCGGGCCGAGCGGCGGGCCGGGACCCGATACGTATCCTGAGGGCGGTCCCGGCCCCCGGTACGCGATGGAAGGTTGGTCTTCAACTCACGTGAGCAGTCGTCCCCCGCACCGCCAGAACACCAGGCCCACGATGCGCGACGTCGCGGAGCGGGCCGGAGTCGCCGTCGTCACCGTCTCCCGCGTCGTCAACGGCATCGGCACGGTCCGCGAGGAGACGGCCGAGCGCGTGAACGCGGCGATCACCGCGATCGGCTACCAGCGCAACGAGATCGCGCGCTCCCTGCGCCCCGGCCAGAACTCCATGACCATCGGGCTGCTGCTGGGCGACCTCACCAACCCGTTCTACGCCTCCCTCGCCAAGGCCGCCGTGGAAGTCGCCAACGAGGCGGGCTACGCGGTCCTGTTGAGCACCGCCGACGAGGACCCCGAGGTCGAGCGCCGGGCCGTGGGCGAGCTGATCGGCCGCCGGGTCGCCGGGCTCATCATCGTCCCCGACCAGGGCGATCACGCCTTCCTCAACGAGATCAACGGCCACGACCACGTGCCCATCGTCTTCGTCGACCGGCCGGCCACCGGCGCCGAGGCCGATGTCGTGCTTGTCGACAACGAGGACGGCGGACACAAGGCCACCCAGCACCTCGTCGACCAGGGTCACCACCGCATCGCGATCCTCGTCGCGCCCTCGTACTACAGCACCGGCCGACGGCTGCGCGGCTACCGCAAGGCGTTGCGGCGCAGCGGCATCGAGCCCGACAACGACCTGGTCGTCACCCTGCGCCGCGGCACCACCGAGGAAGCCGAGGCCGCCACCCGCGCCCTGCTCACCTCCGCGAACCCGCCCACCGCGGTCTTCTCCACCACGGGCTTCCTCACCGAGGGCGTGCTGCGGGCCTGCCGCGACCTCCAAGTCTCCGTGGCGGTAGTGGGGTTCGACGACTTCAAGCTCGCCGACATGCTCCCCACCCCGGTCACCGTCGTCACCTCCGACACCGAGGAACTCGGCCGCCGGGCCGCCCACATCCTGCTGGACCGCATCGACGGCGACGACAGCCCATCCCACCGGACCGTCCTCCCGGTGCAGCTGATCGCGCGCGGCACCGGGGAGATCGGACGCCCGTAACGTCAGTACAGAATCCGCCACTTGGCGCGCGGCCAGGCGAGCACGGCGTAGATCTGCGCGAGCGCCGCCTGCTGGATCGCCTGGGTGCCACCGGCCGAGTCGAAGTGCACGAGGCCGGTCGCGGGATCGCGCATCGTGTCCCACACCTGGTCGGCGTAGTCGGCCATCGCCCGGTGGTAGGTGTCCTTCCCGGTCACCGACTCCAGGAGCAGCAGGTTCTTGAAGAAGATCGAGTTGAAGAACACGGGCTGAGAGAACAGCCGCCCCTGCGTGACGTAGTAGGTGTACGCGGCGGCGGCAACCCGCTCCGCCTGGCGTAGATGGGCGCGGTCCCGGGTGATCTCGTACAGCAGCACGGCGACGCCGACCGGCACGCCCTGGTTGTAGGACCAGACGGTCTTCTCGATCGTCCCCTCCAGGTCAAGGTGGTCCCAGTACAGGCCACTTGGGCTCTGGAGGTGCGCGTTCGTCCAGTCGTAGAAGCGCTTGGCCCAGTCCAGATAGTCGGCCTCGCCGGTGATCTGGTGCAGGCGCAGGGCGAGTTGGGCGCCCGGCATGTTCGAGACGGTGTTGCGGTCGTGGCTCCAGTCGGCCTGCGTCCAGAAGACCCCGCCGGGTGCGGCATGGCTGCCGTCGGTGTCCCAGCCGGACTTGACCAGGGCGAAGATCTCCTTCGCGCGAGCCAGTGCGGCAGTGTCCCCGGTCTGCAGATACCGCTGGACCTTCGCCAGCCCGACCCATTCGTTGTCGTCGTAGAACATGTCCCCGCCTGCCCCGTACGGCGCGACCGGGTAGGAGGCGTAACCAGGCAGCTTGGTCGTCCCGCCGCCCGCGTTCCAGTGGTGCTCCTGCGCCGCCGCCCGCCGCGCCAGCTCGGGCTCCAACTCCGGTGCCACGACGGTGAGATCGAGCACGGCGATGTGCACCTGCGAGAAGGGCCATTCGTACGAGTACGGGTTGTCGCCGGCCGCCGCCGGGATCTGCTCGCGGACCAGCCCGGAGCCGTCGGTCGCGTCGAAGTGTCCTCTCAACGCGGTGTACGTGGCCCTGGCGCGGGACAACGCCCGTGCCGCGCTGGGGCGTTCGGCCGCGAAAGAGGGGGTGGCGGCCGTCGCCGTCAGGGCGGCGGCCAGGCTGGAGCCGATCATCACGCGCCGGGAGGGACGCAGCGACATGGAGGCCTCCAAGGGTGCGGGTGGGTGCCGATGATGGAAACGTTGTCATCGACTCAAGAGGTCGTCAACGCATCTGACGACACGGGTAGTTCACTCGCAGGGCATTTAGGTCCGGACCATTGACGATGCAGCTGCGCTGATGGAACCTTCACGATGGTTACGTTTCCACAGGTGAGTTCGACCGGCCCCACACGGCGAAGCAGGAGACCTCGACATGACCCTCCCGTCACCCTTCAAGAGACGTCTGAGCGCCGCCCTCACGATGGTGCTGCTGCTGGCCCTCGTTCCGGCCCTGCTGGTGCTGCGCGCCGCACCGCCCGCGCAGGCCCTCGACAACGGCCTCGCCAGGACGCCCCCGATGGGCTGGAACGACTGGAACGCCTTCGGCTGCAACGTGACCGAGCAACTGGTCGAGCAGACCGCCGACTACCTCGTCTCCTCCGGGCTGAAGGACGCCGGGTACCAGTACGTCAACATCGACGACTGCTGGATGACCTCGGCCCGCAACTCCGCCGGTCAACTCGTCCCGGATCCGGTCAAGTTCCCGAACGGCATCAGCGGCACCGCCGCCTACGTCCACGGCAAGGGTCTCAAGCTCGGCATCTACGAGAGCGCCGGCACCGCCACCTGCGCGGGCTACCCCGGCAGCCTCGGCCATGAGCAGACCGACGCCAACAGCTTCGCCGCGTGGGGCGTGGACTACCTCAAGTACGACAACTGCAACCACCAGAACGTGCCCGACCAGCAGCGCTACACCGCGATGCGCGACGCGCTGGCCAACACCGGCCGCCCGATCGTCTACAGCCTCTGCAACTGGGGCCTCGCCGACGTGTGGACCTGGGGTGCGGGCGTCGGCAACAGCTGGCGCACCACCGACGACATCAACGTCAACTTCTCGACCGTGGTGTCCATTTACAAGGCCAACGTCAAACTCGCCGCGTACGCCAAGCCCGGCGCCTGGAACGACCCCGACATGCTCGAAGTCGGCAACGGCATGTCCTTCACCGAGGACCGCTCCCACTTCAGCCTCTGGTCGGAGATGGCCGCACCCCTGATCGCCGGCACCGACCTGCGCAAGGCCACCGCCGCCACGCTCTCCCTCTACGGCAACAAGGACGTCATCGCCGTGGACCAGGACTCCCTGGGCAGGCAGGGCACCGAGATCTCCAACTCCGGTGGCCTGCACGTCCTTTCCAAGCCCCTCGCCAACGGCGATGTGTCGGTGGTCCTCTTCAACGAGAACTCCTCCGCCGCCACCATCACCACCTCGGCGACGGCGGCCGGCCTTCCCTCGGCGTCCTCGTACAAGCTCAACAACCTCTGGCGCACGTCGTCAGCAGTACCAGCGGCAGCATCTCGGCGAGCGTCCCCGGCCACGGCTCGGTGATGTACCGGGTCTCCACCGGCAGCGGTACCAGCGTCGGCACCACCCACCCGCTGATCGGCGCCTCCTCCAACCGCTGCCTCGACGCCTACAACGGCGAGACCACCCCCGGCACCAAGATCGAGATCTGGGACTGCGGCGGAGGCACCAACCAGGCCGTGACCATCACCGCAGCCGGTGAACTCCGGCTCTACGGCGGCACCCAGTGCCTGGACGCCTACGACAACCAGACCGGCAACGGCACCAAGGTCCAGCTCTACACCTGCAACGGCGGTGCCAACCAGAAGTGGAGCGTCAACCCCAACGGCACGATCACGGGCACCCAGTCGGGCCTCTGCCTCGACGTCACCGGCGGCGACCAGCCCGCCGGCAACGTCAACGGCACCGCGCTGGAACTCTGGTCCTGCAACGGCGGCGCCAACCAGCAGTGGCGCCTGGGCTGACCTCCCGCATCCCCCCACCTCGATGGAGCCGGAATGACCTCAACAGCACGACGTATCAGGAGAGTCGGGACCGGTCTGATCGCCGCCCTGGCCCTGTTCGTGCCGGTGTCCACCGGCGTCGCGACCGCCGCCGCCCAGGCGTCGGTCTGCAACAAGTACTGCGACGCCCGCGACCCGGCCCTCTCCCCGGGTGACCGCCAGCCGGTGAGCGCGACCATCTACTCCCGCAGCATCACCCTGCACTTCGACGACACCGACGCGATGGGCTGGGCCTCCATCACCAACGGCAGCCCCGGCGACGAGGTCTGGCTCGACCGCTCCTTCGACGGCGGCCGCACCTGGGCCTCCGGCAGCAAGCTCGGCGACACCACCATCCCTGCGGGGCAAGGCGGTTGGCGCACCCTGATGTACAACGTCGACGACTGGAACAACCTCGGCGTGGGCGCCCTGCGCGCCTGCGGCAAGGCCGGCGACCGGGCCGAGATCGCCTGTACGTCCTGGGCCCGCACGACGTGGAACGCGGGCAGCCGCCCAACTGCCGCCGCCACGGCACTGATGCAGTCGTACAACCTGGGCACCGGCCTCTTCGACACCACCGGCTGGTGGAACTCGGCCAACGCCCTGACCGCCCTCATCGACAACGCCCGGGTCACCGGCATGGGCAGCTACAAGTACGCGATCGCCAACACCTACGACCGCAACCTCTCCGCCCAGGGCGGCAACTTCACCAACGACTACATCGACGACACGGGGTGGTGGGGGCTGGCCTGGGTCGACGCGTACGACCTCACCGGTGACAGCCGCTACCTCAACACCGCCCGCGCGGACGCCGATTACATGGCGCGGTACTGGGACTCCACGTGCGGCGGCGGAGTGTGGTGGAGCACGGCGAAGACCTACAAGAACGCCATCGCCAACTCCCTCTACCTGGAGCTGAACGCCGCCCTGCACAACCGCATCGCGGGCGACACGGCGTATCTCGGCCGGGCCAACGCAGAGTGGTCGTGGTTCAAGGGCACCGGCATGATCAACGGCTCCCATCTGGTCAACGACGGCATCAACCTGGCGACCTGCGGCAACAACGGCGACACGACGTGGTCGTACAACCAGGGCGTGCTGCTCGGCGGTCTGTCGGAGCTGTACCGGGCCACCGGGGATTCCGCGTTGCTCACCACCGGCCGGCAGATCGGCGACGCCTCGACCACGTCGACGGCCCTCAACTCCGGTGGAATCCTGCGGGAACCGTGCGAGACAAGCGGCTGCGGCGGCGACGGACCGTCCTTCAAGGGTGCGTACGTCCGGGGTCTGAACGCCTTCAACTCCCGGCTGTCCGACCGCCCTTACACCGCGTACATCAAACGCCAGGCCGACAGCGCGTACACGAACGACCGCAACTCCCTTGACGCGTACGGGCTGCACTGGGCCGGACCGCTGGACTCCACCGACGCGGCCCGGCAGCAGAGCGCGCTCGACCTGATGAACGCGGCGAATTGACGCCCCGTCACCCCTCCCCGGTGAGGAGCCGTCGCGGATTGGCGATGCGAAAGGCGTAGGCAGCCGCCCCGCCCAACCCGTACCCCGGGTGGCGGGGCGGCTCCGCGTAAGGGCGGTCCGAGCCCTGGACGACGGCGTTCACGCCCAGCGCGCGCACGATCGCGTCGACGGCTGTCGGGCCGTAGGACGACGTCTCGACGAACACGCCCCGGTCGCCCTCCTGTTGCCGCCCGCCACGGGCCGCCAGGCGCTCGCCGTGCAGCGGGGCGAGTCCGGCCAGCAGGGCGAAGCACACGCGGAGGCGTGGATGGCGGGGGCGGCCGAAGGCGCGGAAGGCGTACCAACTGGCGTGCATCTGCTGGACGTACGGGACCATCGCGGGCCACCACGAGGGGTCCGCCGAGGACCCCACCGCGGGCCCCGGATGGACGAAGAGCGGGAGGTCGCGTTCTTCGAGGAGGTCGAGGAGCGAGGCGCAGCGGGCGTAACCGGCGGCGTCAGCAAGGGAGTTGGCGGGGAGTTGGAGGCCGGCGAAGCCCCGGTCGAGGGCCTTGGCGGTCGTGTCCGCGTCGATGTCCCGCACGCAGGCCGCGGCCCACGCCCCGAACGGCTCGGGCAGCGCGGCCACGCCGTCGTGATACGCGTCGAGCAGGGGCCGTGCCTCGGCCTCGGGCAGCCACTCCACGCCGATCGGGGCGGACAACGAGACGAGGACCCGGTCGAGACCGTCGGCGGCGGCGAGTTCCGCGCGCCGGGCGATGTCGTGGTCGGCGGGCGGTATCTCGAAGGGCGGTTCACCGTCCAGGAACAGGGTCCAGCCGTCCAGGAACGGCGGTTCGCGGCGGGCGCGCAGAGCCGTCACCAGCGATGGGGTCCACAGATGCTGGTGTACGTCGACGTTGGTCATGTCGCTTCTCCCGCCAAGGCGTTCAGTGTGCTGCGGACGTCGTCGGACCCCAGGATGTCGCGGCTCACCGTCTCCACGTCCACCCCGTGCGGCCGGTCGTCGTCCAGCGTGGGTACGCGCTTCCGGATCGCGCGATACAGGAACTCCGGCCCCCGCCCCAACGTGCCCGGCGCCGCCAGGTCCACCGCCTGCGCGGCCACCACCGCCTCCACGGCGAGGAGTTGACGCAGCCGGCCGAGCATCGTCGTCAACCGCCGCGCACCGAGTGCCGCGTTGGTCGAGTCGTCCTCCACGGCATCCGCGCCCTGCCGGGGATCGGTACACACCGGCACGGCCAGCATCCGGACCTCGGCGACCAGCGCCTGCGCCGTCTTCACCAGCGGCGCGAACCCCGACCGCTCCGGACCGTACGGCGAGAGGTTCGCGGGCAACCCACTGACCGCCGGGTCGAGCAGCCGCCGCATGCGCTCGGCGGAGATCGCCGCGGTCTGGGTCAGGGCCAGCGCGAGGGTGTCGAAGGCGAGGGCCAGGGCGGGGGTGTGGAAGTTCCCGGACGAGAGGATCTGGCCTGTGCTGAGTGGCGCGGATACCTGAGGGGCGTTGCCGGTGTGGTCCGGCGTCTCCGGGCTGATGCCGGTCGCGGCCGGCTCCTGCGGGGTGTCGCCGGTGCTGGGCAGCGGGTCAGGGGTGTGGCCGGCGCTGGTCGGCATCTCAGGGGCGTCTCCGGCGCGTGTCAGTACGTGCGGGGTGTTGCCGGTGGCGGGCAGCGCATCCAGGGTGTGGCCGGCGCCGGCCGGCAGCTCCGGGTCGTCTCCGGCGCCCGTCAGTGCCCCCGGGCCGCCCCCGGCACCGATCAGCACCTCCACCTCACCCCCGATCAGCACCACCGGATTGTCCCCGCACCCGTTCAACTCCGGCCCCAGGGCCGCATCCGCGAACTCCAGCGCCGCATACCCCGCACCATGCACCTGCGCGGCACACCGCAGACTGACCGGGTCCTGGACCCGGCGGGCGTTGCGGGGGTCGGTCAGCTCGCCGCCCGCCAGCAGGGCGAGCAACTCGCCCGCCGCCCGGGACTGTCCGGGCGCGGGACGCAACGCCAGTACCCGTGCGTCGAGCGGGCTGGTGTTGGCCCGGAAACCCTCGTAGGTCAGAGCCGTCACCGCCTGTGCCAGGGCCAGCACCGTGCCCGCCTCGTGCAGGGCGAGGGCGCCGACGCCGGCCGCCAACGGGCTCGCGCTGCACAGGACATGGCCGTCCTTCGGGCCGAGGTGGGCCGGGGCGAGACCGGCCCGGCGCAGGGCTGTGGCGCCGTCGAGCACCTCACCGGCCCACTCCGCGGTGCCCTCGCCCATGACGACCAGGCCCACGTGTGCCATCTGGCAGAGGTCGGACGCGCCGATCGAGCCCACCTCGGGGATGACCGGATGCACTCGTGCGTTGAGCAGGGCTACGAGCAGCCGTACGATCTCCGGCCGGACTCCGCTGCCGCCGGCCGCGAGGCCGTTGACTCGGGCGAGCAGGGCCGCCCGTACGACGGGGGTCGGGAGTGGATCGCCGACCGCGTTCGCGCGGCCCCGGACCGTGCGGACGCTGAACGCGTCGAGTTCCGTGCGGGGCAGGGCGTAGGAGGAGCGGGCGCCCAGTCCTGTCGTCAGGCCGTACGTCGGGATCTGGCGGTCGACCACGTCGTCCACGACCGCCCGTTCGCGCACCAGGCGCGGCAACACCCCGTCCGCCAGGGCGACTTGGGTGCCGTGGTGGGCGACGGCGACGACATCGCCGTAGGACAGCGTCCGTCCGTCTACGACGACCTCGGTCACCAATGGCTTCTCCCCATGTCCTGTCATGTGTGAACCTAGCGCCTGGGGCCGTGATGATCGAGTGGTGGGGAGCAGGGGGCGGGCGTACCGTCGAACGGTGAGTAACCAGTGGACGGAGCCGTTCACCGGTCTTTCGTGAGTGCGATTAGCCATGAGCAGCGGCCCCCAGCAAGCCCCCGCGGACCAGACCACCACCCGGGACACCGGCGGTGGCGGCAGCACGATGGCGCTGCTGGTCATCGCGTCCTGCCAGCTGATGGTGGTCCTCGACATCACCATCGTGAACATCGCCCTTCCGCACATCCAGAGCTCGCTGGGGTTCTCGACCACCAGCCTGGCCTGGGTCGTCAACGCGTACACCCTCACCTTCGGCGGTCTGCTGCTGCTCGGTGGGCGGGCCGGGGACATCCTCGGGCGGCGGCGGGTGTTCGTGTTCGGGGTGCTGCTCTTCGTACTCGCCTCCCTGCTGGGCGGGTTGTCGCAGAACTCCGGTGAACTCCTCGCCGCACGCGCCCTCCAGGGCGTCGGCGGTGCCATCGCCTCGCCGACCTCGCTCGCCCTGATCAGCACGACGTTCCGCGAAGGCCCGGAACGCAACCGGGCGTTCGGGGTCTTCGCCGGCGTCTCGGCTGGCGGCGGCGCGATCGGACTGCTGATGGGCGGGATCCTCGTCGAGTGGCTGAACTGGCGCTGGGTGCTCTTCGTCAACGTCCCGATCGGACTGCTCATCGTCCTCGCCACCCCGCGCTGGATCAAGGAGTCCGAACGCCACCCGGGCCACTTCGACATCACCGGCGCGCTGACCTCCACCGTGGGCGTGGTGTTCCTCGTCTACGGCTTCATCCGGGCCGCGCAGGAGGGCTGGCGGGACTGGCTCACCCTGAGCTCGTTCGCCGCGGCCGCGGTCGTCCTCGCCCTGTTCGTCCTGGTCGAGCGGCGCTCGCGGCAGCCGATCACCCCGCTGCACATGTTCCGCGACCGCAACCGCGCCGGGACGTACGGCATCATGCTCTGCCTCGCCGCCGCGATCTTCGGCATGTTCTTCTTCCTCACGCTCTTCGTGCAGGACGTGCTGGGCTTCAGCCCGCTCATGGCCGGCTTCGCCTTCCTGCCGGTCAGCGCCGTCATCGCGGTCGGCGCGGGACTGGCCTCACGGTTCCTGCCGACGTACGGCCCCAAGCCGTTCATGGTGGTGGGCGCGATCCTCGCGGCGGCGGGCCTGTCCTGGCTGACGCTGACCGACGTCCACTCCACGTACCTGGGCAGCGTCCTCGGCCCGATGCTGGTGTTCAGCCTCGGCATGGGCATGGAGTTCGTCTCGCTGACCCTGATGGCCCTGTCCGACGTGCCCGTCCAGGAGACCGGCGCGGCCTCAGGACTCCTGAACGTCACGCAGCAGGTGGGCGGTTCGCTCGGCCTGTCCATCCTGGTCACGATGTTCGGCACCGCCAGCCGCAATGAGGCGAAGGACCGGATCCCCGCGTTCCTCGCCCAGGCGACCCCGGCCGAACGCCTCCGCTTCCAGCGCACCGGCCAACTCCCGGGCACCTGGGGCGATCACGTCCTCACCGCCGGTGTCTCGGCCGCGTTCGTGATGGCGGCGATCTTCACGGTCGTCGCCGCGCTGATCGCCGTCATCGTGATCCAGGTCCGGCCCTCCGACCTGGAACGCCTCAAGGGAGGCACGGGAGTTGGACCGGTCTGAACGCCAACTCCCTTGAGATCACTGGCCCTTCGGGATCTGCTGCTCGAACCACACGACCTTGCCCGTACTCAGCCGCGTCGCTCCCCAGCGCTGGGCGAGCCGGTCGACCAGGAACAGACCGCGGCCGCCCTCGTCGCCGGGCGCCGCCTGCCGCATACGGGGCACCTGGGGCGAGTCGTCGGTCACCTCGCAGCGCAGCACGTCGGTGCGCAGCAGCCGTAGTGAGATGGGGCGGGAGGCGTACCGCACGGCGTTCGTGACGACCTCGCTGACCATGAGTTCCGTGCTGTCCAGCAGATCGTCCAGGCCCCAGCGGCGCAGCACCCTGCGGGTCAGCCGGCGGGCCTGGCCCGCGGTGAGCGGGTGGGGGTCGAGGTGCCAGTAGCCGACGCTGTCCGGCGGGAAGCCGTCGAAGCGGGCGGTGAGCAGGGCGATGTCGTCGTCGCGGGGGCCCGGTGCCAGTGCGGTGAGGATGCGGTCGCACAGCCGCTCCAGCGAGGACAGGCGGTGCCGGTGCGGGGTGGCCTGGAGGTGGGTGCGCAGGGCCTCCACGCCCGTGCCCACGTCGGTGTCGCGGGACTCGACCAGGCCGTCGGTGTACAGGACCAGGGTGGTGCCGGTGGGCGCGGGCATCTCCACGGACTCGAAGACGACGCCGCCGACGCCGATCGGCGCGCCCGGCGGGACCTGGAGCACCTCGGCGTGGCCGTTCGGGCGCAGCAGTACGGCGGGCGGGTGGCCGGCGTTGGACATGAGCAGGCGGTGCGAGATCGGGTCGTAGATCGCGTACAGGCAGGTCGCGATGTGGTCGCTGCCGAGACGCTGGGCCTGTTCGTCGAGGTGGTGGAGGACCTCGTGCGGGGGCAGGTCGAGGCCGGCGAGGGTCTGCACGATGGTGCGCAGCTGGCCCATGATCGCGGCGGAGGTCATGGAGTGGCCCATGACATCGCCGACGATCAGCGCGACCCGGCTGCCGGGCAGCGGGATCGCGTCGTACCAGTCGCCGCCGACCTGCGCGGTCTTCGAGGCGGGCAGATAGCGGCTGGCGAGTCGGATGCCGGTCGACTCGGGCAGCGAGGACGGGAGCATGGTGTGCTGAAGGGTGTCCGCGACGGAGGCCTCGTGGCCGTACATCACCGCCTTCTGGACGCCGATGGCGGTGTGGGTGGCGAGCTGGGAGGCGACGAGCAGGTCGTCGGCGGTGAACGCGGAGCGGTCCGGGCGGCGCAGCAGGACGACGGTGCCCATGACGTGGTGGCGGCCGTGCAGCGGGGCGATGATCAGCCGGTGGCCCGGCGGCAGCGTGCCGTGCGCGCTCGCCGCGGGTCCGAGCAGTTCGGCTACGGCAGGGTGGATGCCGGGGTCGTCGCCGAAGGCCGGCCGCCCGGCCAGGAGCAGCTTCGCGAGCCGGCCGGTGACCACGGGCTGTACCCGCTCGGCCACGCTCGCGTACTCGGCGTGCGGCATCAGCAGCGCGCTTCTGGCCTCCGGTGCCCGGTCGACGCTGTGCAGGCGCAGGACGACGGGCGCCGCCGACTTCTCGTCGCCGACGGGCAGCGGATCGTGCAGGTGGATCACGATCGCGTCGGCGAAGGCGGGCACCGCCGCCCACCGCAGTTCCCGCAGCGTCTCGTCCAGGTCCATCCCGCGGGCGATCCGCCGGGTGGCGACATCGAGGTACTGGAGCCGGTTCATCTGCTGCGCGGGCGTCCGGCCGAGCGGTACGACGGGCGCCGGGCCGCTCGCCGAGGAGCCTCGCCGGGCGGTTCCGGCGGGGCCTTCGCGGGGGCTGGGTTGCTCCGTCACGCGCTTCGTCCCGTCACTGGTACGGCAGCGGCCGCCGGGTCGGTCCTACGGCCTCAGTCGCGCCGTCGGCAGCAGAGGAAGACCTGTTCCTCGGGCGGGACGTCGGCGGTCGCCGGGGCGTAGGTGTAGGAGTTCTCCTTCACGATCTCGAAGCCGGCCGAGTCGAGGATCTTGTGCAGGTCTTCGAGGAGATAGCCGGAGACCCTGATCGTGTTGCCCAGGAAGGGGATCTCGAAGTCGTCCACATGGGCCTCCACCATCGACAGGGCGAACAGCCCTCCCGGATGCAACAGGTGGTGGATCGTGCGCAGGGCGAGCGGGATCTCCGCGCGCGGGAGCATCAGCAGGGAGAAGAACGCGGCGACCCCGTCGAAACGGCCCAGGTCACGGGCGCCGCCGGGACGCAGGTCCGCGAGGTCGAGCTGGTGGAACGTGGCGGTGGGGACGTACTCCCGGGCCAGCGCCACCATCCGGGCGGAGAAGTCCACGCCGACGACCTCGAAGCCCGCGTCGGCCAGCTGCCGGGCGGTCGGCACACCCGTGCCGGAGCCGAGGTCCAGCACGCGGGCGCCCGGATCCAGGGACTCGATCAGCCAGTCACCGGCGCCGACCTGGCCCTCCTTGTGCGGGAAGGCCTCGTCGTACCGGTCCCCGATGGCGTCGAAGGCCTCGGCCTGACCGGTGCGGTCGAGCCGAAGGCTGTCGTAGCCGGACCCGTCGTGCGTTCCGCTCACTGAAGTGGCCTTTCGTCCGCGCATAGAGGATTGTCCCACAAGTCCGTGAAGTGAGGTTTCTGCGGAAAAAGAACGTGAGGGGCGCCCTGGGGCACCCCTCACGGAACGTCGAGGGCGAGGAAAGCGGACGGACTGGTTTCAAGGAGTAGTTGAGAAGGAAGCCCGTCCATGGCCTCGCCGGGGTCGACGTTAGCAGTCAGGCGGGGATCAGGTCGCGCAGATTTTCGAGAGTGATGGCAAGAGATCCGGCGGGCAGCTCGGCCGGGCGGCTCATACCGATGAAGGTGACCGGTCCGTCCGGGACCGTCTCGCCGTCCCACAGGGTCACCTTCGTCGCGTTTCCGCTCATCAGGTCGACGAGATGGCGCACGGTGAGCTGCTCGCGCTCGACGATCCCGCGCAGCAGGTTGGCCACCGTCACGCGGTTCTCCTCGACCCGGTTCGCCGACGGGCTGCCCTTGAGGTACAGGTGCAGCCACTTCGCGCGCCAGGTGCCGTCCTCCCCGCGCAGGAACACCAGCGGCAGTGCGACCCGTCCCGCCCCGCGCAGCTCCGACTTCATCCGCACGGTACGCGGCTCGAACGGCCGCCCCTGCTGCTCGTCCTCGCGCAGCATGAACCCGAAGAACGACTCCTCGACCTCCTCGAAGCCCTCGCCCGCGAAGATGTTGACCTGCGGGACGATGAAAGCCCCGCGCACGGCACCCAGCCGCAGATTGATGAACTCCGAGGCCCCGTCCGGCGCTTCGACGATGTCACCGGAGTGCTCGCCCTCGACCTCGGTGAGCGAGGTGTACGACAGCCACGTGTTCGTGGAGTAGTCGGCGTTGAGCATCAGCGCCGACAGGTCGAAGTCGGTGCGCCGCTCGGTCTCCTTCCAGTACACGAAGAACCGCAGCAACTCGCCCTCGACCAGGGAGAGGGACCCGCGCGGCAGCACTCCCAGCCCGGCCGCCGTCGCCTTCCCGCTCAACGGCAACGCCACGTCCAGCACGTCGGGATCGACCAACAGCCGCTCCGGAGAAGGCAGTCGACGCCGCGTCTCGTCGTCGAGCGCGGCGATCAGCCGACTCCGCTCCGCCGGTCCTACGATCGACCGCTCGTCGTCGGTCACCCAGGTGCGGCCGCGCCGGTTCACGAAGACCCGCAACTCCCCGGTGTCCCGGGCCCGGTTGTGCAGATGCTCGCGCACCGACAGCACGACCCGGCCCGACACCTTGGGCACCACCTGCTCGGCGGCGGCCACCACGGCGTCCCGCTCCTCCTGCGTGAGCGCCATGCGCAGCAGCCGGTCCAGCGCGCGGAACAGCTTGCCCGGCGCCGACTTCAGCAGCTCCGCCGCCCCCAACACATCGTGCCGGGCGAGCAGTTCCTCCACCCGGCTGTCGAACGACCGTGCCTTCAGCTCACCGCGCGCGACCGCGAACACCTCGGCGGCACGCGGCAGGCCCGGGTACTCGTGCGGGTGCAGCCGCTCCCCGAGCCGCTTCCACGCCTCGCGGTGCGCGTGCACGTCGGCGAGCTTGGCGGGGGACGCGGCGACCACGGAGTCCAGCCCCGCGAGCAGCGCCCGCCGTACCGGACGCGACGGCGACCGGAAACGGGTCGGCTCCGCCAGCGTCACATCACCGTCCGACAGTGCGCAGGCCAGCCGCAGCACATCGGTCACGGTGTCCAGCAGCAGCTCCGAACCCGCCTTCATCCGGGCCCGGTTGACGATCGCGCGATTCTCCCGGACCGGGATCGCCTCGGGCTGCGGTCCGTCCGCGCACCGCTCGGCCAGCACCCGCAGATCGCCCTGGTGCTCCTCGCTCAGGGGTGTGGTGCTGCCGGCCAACGCCAGGTACAGGGCGGTGAGTTCGCCGACGAGGTCGCCGCCCGCGTGCAGCACCGTGAGCCGGTCGCCCGCCGCAGCGATCAACTCGTCCTGGGAGGCGAGCAGTTCGGCGTACGTATGCTGGTATCTGCCGTACTTCGGCAGTCCGAGCAGATTCACCACGCCGGTCCGCAGCTGCTTGAGCGTCGCGGACGAGGTTTCCTCGTCGTGGAGTGCGTCGACGACGCACTCCATCCAGAAGTCCACGGTGTCGGGCACGTTGGCCGGGAAGTCGATGAAGTAGGCGTTGTGCTGCACGTGATCGCCGACCAGCTCGCGGACGGTCCGCAGCGTGCGTCCGGCGATACGGACGACCGTCTCCTCGGGCAGTCCCGACAGCCGTTCCAGCAGTTCGGCGGAGAGCTTGAAGCCCACGGAGAGCAGCGCGGCGTCGAACTGCCGCGCAGCGGTGGCGCCTTCACCCACGGGACCCGTGGCTTCATCCAAGGGGCCTGTGGGGAGGGGGACGCGGAACGTGTGCCGGAGGACCAGTGGTTCGAGACGGTCGATCATTCCCGCATGGTCCCAGAACCGAACAAGCGGGCGCATTCGGGTTTCCGTGGAGAGCGCCGAGCGGTGAGGGACGCGGGTCAGCGTCCGGGCGCTCCCGCCCGCAGTCCGTCCATGACCAGGTCCAGGAGGCGCCCGGCGCGCCCCTGCCAGTCGCCGTGCGGTTCGATCTGCCACAGGCCCGCGATGGCGAGAAAGAAGTCGTCGGGGGTGACGCCCGGGCGGATGGTGCCGGCCTCGTCGTTCGCCCGCAGGAGCAGCGCGACGGCCTCCGTCACCGCGCCGTGCCCAGGCTTGGCCGGGGTGCCGGACGCTCCGGCCGCCTGCCGCAGCGCCCCGGCCAGGCCGACCTTGGCCCGGGCGAACCGGGCGAGGCGGTCCATCCACTCCCGCAGCGCCCGGTCCGGCGCGCTCGTCTCCAGCAACGGGGCCGCCGCATCGGCGACCTGCTGCATCTCGTGTCGGTAGATCTCCAGCAGGAGCGCTTCGCGGTTGGGGAAGTTGCGGTAGAACGTGCCCTGCCCGACGCCGGCCTTCCGGGCGATCGTGCTCAGCGGGACGTCCGCCGCGAGCGTCAGCTCGGCGAGCGCCACTTCGAGGATGCGCTCGCGGTTCCGCTGGGCGTCCGAGCGCTGTGGCGTGCCCAACTCTTCGCGCACTCCTCCTCCTTCAGGGAAATACGGCAGAGCCGACCTTGCTAAGCGGACAGCTGTCCGTTAGGTTCCTGGATAGCGGACAGCTGTCCGCTTAGAGCCCACTCTACCGGCAGAACGGGCTGCGCGAACGGCTGGACCGATAGCCGACCGGCATTTTCGTGCGACCCGTGGGCTCACGGATCTCCTCGTCCGACTCCGACGCGCCCCCCATCCGCGAGAGAAGGCTGATCATGGCCCCATCGACGTCCAGCGTCATCACCCTGAACATCAACGGAGAGAAGCACACGCTGCCCGTCGATCACCGCACCACCCTGCTCGACGCCCTGCGCGAACACCTCGACCTCACCGGCACGAAGAAGGGCTGCGACCAGGGGCAGTGCGGGGCCTGCACGGTCCTGCTCGACGGCCGCCGGGTCGTCTCCTGCCTCCAGTTGGCGGTGGCCGCTGAGGGGCGCGCCGTCACCACCATCGAGGGCCTGGCCGACGACGGCCGGCTGCATCCCGTGCAGCAGGCGTTCCTCGACCTCGACGGCTACCAGTGCGGCTACTGCACCCCGGGCCAGATCTGTTCGGCCCTCGCGGTGATCGAGGAGCACGCGGCGGGCTGGCCCAGCGCCGTCACCGCCGACGTACGGCCCGAGGCGGGGCCGCCACCCCTCACCGCCGAGGAGATCCGGGAGCGGATGAGCGGCAACCTGTGCCGGTGCGGCGCGTATGTGTCGATCGTCCAGGCGGTCGCCCGGGCGGCCGAGGCGCGGCGGACGGAAGCGCCGCGGGCCGATGAGGAGCAGGGCAACGTCAAGGAGGCCGCGGCATGAGGGAGTTCGAGTACCGGCGGGTACTGGACGTCTCCGGCGCGGTCGCGCTGCTCGACGCCGAGCCCGACGCCCGTTTCCTCGGCGGCGGCACCAATCTCGTCGACCTGATGAGGGCCGGCGTGGAGCGTCCCACGCGGCTCGTCGACGTGCGCGAACTGCCCCTGGACCGCGTCGAGGCGACGGTGGACGGCGGCCTGCGCATCGGCGCCACCGTCACCAACAGCGACCTCGCCGCGCACCCCGAAGTGCGGCTCCGTTACCCGGCGTTGGCCCAAGCGGTGCTGGCCGCCGCCTCCGGACAGCTGCGCAACATGGCCACGGTCGGCGGAAATCTGCTCCAGCGCACCCGCTGCGCCTACTTCACCGACGTGACCCAGCCCTGCAACAAGCGGTCCCCCGGCAGTGGTTGCCCCGCGCTGACGGGCGAGCACCGCAACCACGCGATCCTCGGCGCCTCCGAGCACTGCGTGGCCACCCACCCCTCCGACATGGCGGTGGCGCTGGCGGCCTTCGACGCGGTCGTGTCGTACGAAACCGCCGCCGGGCCGGGGGAGTTGGCGCTCACGGACCTCTACCTCCCCGTGGGCGACACCCCGCACCGCGAGACCGCGCTGCCGCCGGGCGCGCTGATCACCGGGGTCACGCTGCCACCCGCCCCGGTCGCCGCCAACTCCCGCTACCGGAAGGTGCGCGAGCGTGCCTCCTTCGCCTTCGCGATCGGCTCGGTCGCCGCCGCCCTCGACGTGCGCGACGGTGTCGTGCGCGAGGTACGGCTGGCCTTCGGGGCGGTGGCGTCACGGCCGTGGCGGGCACGGCGGGCCGAGCGGGTGCTGACCGGGGGACCGGCGAGCGCCGAGGCGTTCATGGCGGCCGCGGACGCCGAACTGGCCGCCGCCGAGCCCCTGTCGGACAACGCCTACAAGGTCACCCTGCTGCGCAATCTCGTCGTGGCCGTACTGACCGAACTCGCCGAGGAGACCGCTCGATGACCACCACGACTCAGGCCGTCCGGCCGACGGGTGCCTTCGGAACCGCCCACACCCGCGTCGAGGGACGGGACAAGGTCACCGGCGCGGCCCGCTACGCCGGAGACTTCCCCTTCGCTGAACTCGCCCACGGCTGGCTGGTGTTGTCCACCGTCGCCCGAGGCCGCATCCGCGCCGTGCAGGCCGGCCCGGTGCTCGCGATGCCCGGAGTCCTCGCCGTCCTGCACCACGAGAACGCACCGCGTGTCACCACCGACTACATGAGTGTCGTGGGCCCGCCCGACCCGGCCCTCGGACTGTTCCAGCACGACCGGGTCCCGTACGTGGGCTGGCCGGTGGCGCTGGTCGTCGCCGAGACGTCCGAGCAGGCCAGGGAGGCCGCCGAGGCGCTGGTGGTCGACTACGACGAGGAGCCGCACGACATCGCGTTCCACGCCGGGCACCCCGACGCCTACCTGCCGGCGGGCTCGCCCGTCGGACCGGCCGAGGTGGTGAAGGGCGACGTGGAGGACGCCCTCGACCGGTCCGCCGTGGTCGTCGACGAGAAGTACACGACACCCGAGGAGCACCACAGCCCACTGGAACCCCATGCCGCGACGGCCCGTTGGGAGGCCGGACGGCTCGACGTCGTCGACTCCAACCAGAGCACCGTGTGGGTGGCCGGCGAACTCGCGAAACTCTTCTCCCTCGACCCGGCGGCCGTGCGGGTGCGGTCCGAACACGTCGGCGGCGGTTTCGGATCCAAGGGGGTACGGCCGCACCAGGTGGCCGCCACGATGGCCGCGACCGTTCTCCAGCGCCCGGTCCGCGTGGTGCTGACGCGCCGTCAGATGTTCTCCCTGGTCGGCTACCGCAGCCCCACCACCCAGCGTGTCAGGCTCGGCGCCGACCCCGACGGCCGGCTGCGCGCCCTCGACCACCAGGCACTGAGCCTCACCTCGACCGTGCACGAATTCGTCGAACCGAGCGCCGCGTTCGGACGCCCGCTGTACGACGCCGACGCCCATCGCACCGCCTTCCGGGTCGTACGGCTCGACCTGCCGACCCCCACCTTCATGCGCGCCCCGGGGGAGGCAGTGGGCTCCTTCGCGCTGGAGTCCGCGCTCGACGAACTCGCCGAGAAGTGCGGACTCGACCCGATCGCCCTGCGCGTCCGCAACGAACCCACGGTGGGGCCTGTTTCCGGACTCCCCTTCAGCAGCCGCAACCTCCTCGCCTGCTTCGACGAGGGCGCCCGGCGCTTCGGCTGGGCCGGCCGCGACCCCCGCCCCGGCGTGCGCCGCGACGGGCGCTGGCTGCTCGGCACCGGCATGGCCGCGGCCACCTTCCACGTCGGGGTCGGCCCGTCCACGGCGGCCGTCACCGCGGAGGCGGACGGCACCTACACCGTGCGGATCAACGCGACGGACATCGGCACCGGCGCCCGCACCGCCCTGACGCTGGTCGCCGCGGAGTCGCTGGAGACGGAGCCGGCCCGGGTCCGGGTGCACATCGGGGACAGCGACCTCGGAGCCGCGATGTTCGCGGGAGGCTCGATGGGCACGCGCTCCTGGGCCTGGGCGGTGATGCGGGCCGCGGCGGACCTGCGCGAACAACTGGCCCTGGGCGGCGACATCCCGCCCGACGGCATCACCGCGCGCAGCGACACCGCCGAGGCCGTCGCCGCGCTCGCCAAGAAGGAACGGCACTCCTTCGGGGCGCAGTTCGCCGAGGTCGCCGTGGATGTCGCCAGCGGTGAGGTCCGGGTACGACGGCTGCTCGGCATCTTCGCCGCCGGGCGCATCGTCAACCCGCTGACCGCGCGCGGTCAGTTCGTCGGCGGGATGATCTGGGGCATCTCCATGGCCCTGCACGAGGAGGCGGTCCGCGACACGGCGTCCGGCGCCCAGGTCGGACCCGACTTCGCCAACTACCACTTCTCCGCCAACGCCGACATACCGGCCATCGAGGCGGACTGGGTCGACGACCCCGATCCGGACGACCCGGTCGGCATCAAGGGCATCGGCGAGATCGGGGTCGTAGGGACCGCCGCGGCGATCGCCAACGCCGTCTGGCACGCCACCGGCGTCCGCCACCGTGCCCTGCCGATCCGCCCCGACCGGGTCCTGACCGCGGGCGGGGCGCCACGTGCTTGACATCGCGGAGGAGTTGGACCGCTGGATGCGGGACGGCCGGGACTTCGCCGTCGCGACCGTAGTCACCGTGGGCGGCAGCGCACCGCGCCCACCCGGCGCCGCGCTCGCCGTCGACACCGACGGCACGGTGATCGGCTCGGTCTCCGGCGGCTGCGTCGAGGGCGCGGTCTACGACCTGTGCGTGCGGGCACTCCAGGACGGCGAGCCGGTCCGCGAACGCTTCGGCTACAGCGACGAGGACGCCTTCGCCGTGGGCCTGACCTGCGGCGGGGTGATCGAGGTCCTGGTCACGCCGGTGCGTGCGGGCGACCCGGTGTACGCCGCGGGGTTGGCGGCGGCGGCCGGGGGCGAGCCGGTGGCGCTCGCCCGGGTGGCCAGGGGGCCGGCCGAACTGCTCGGCAGGGCGCTGCTGGTGTATCCCGACGGGAGGCACGAGGGCAGCCTCGGCGCGCGGGACGCGGACGGCCCGGGCGAGGGGGGTTCGAGCAGGGCGGACGCGGGTGGCCTCGGCGAGGCGGACGAGAGCGGCCGCCACCGACCGCACGAAGGTCCCCGCGCCGGCCGGCCCCACCTCGACCGCACGTCGGCGGCCCAGGCCCGCGCGCTGCTGGACCTCGGCCGTACCGGATCCGTCGAGATCTCGGAGGACGGCTCGCACTGCCCCGGGGGACTGACCCTCTTCGTCGAGTCCAGCGTGCCCCCGCCCCGCATGATCGTCTTCGGTGCCGTCGACTTCGCGGCGGCGCTGGTGCGGGCCGGCAAGTTCCTGGGCTATCGGGTGACCGTGTGCGACGCCCGGCCCGTCTTCGCCACCCGGAGCCGTTTCCCGGACGCCGACGAGATCGTGGTCGACTGGCCGCACCGCTACCTCCAGCACACCGCCACGGACGAGCGCACGGTCCTGTGCGTACTCACCCACGACGCCAAGTTCGACATCCCCCTCCTCGGCGAGGCCCTGAGGCTGCCCGTCGCCTTCGTCGGCGCCATGGGCTCGCGCCGAACCCACGAGGACCGCAACCGACGGCTCCGGGAAGTCGGCATCAGCGAGCGGGAGTTGGCCAGGCTGCGTTCTCCGATCGGCCTCGACCTCGGCGGCCGTACGCCCGAGGAGACGGCCCTGTCCATCGCGGCGGAGATCGTCGCCGTACGTAACGGCGGCTCGGGCGTACCGCTGACCGGCTCGGGGGAGCCGATCCACCGCGACCGGAGCAAGAGCGTGCTGCGGGTGTCCTGAGGCGTGCGGTCAGTCCTCGGTGAGCCAGTCGTACGCCCCCTGCGCGCTGAACTCCGCCTGCCCGCCCCGCAATAGCAGCCCCGCCGTCGCGAACTCGGGGGCGTCGGACTGCGCGGCCACGTACGGGATCGCGACGCAGCGCATCCCGGCCGCGTGCGCCGCCGCCGCGCCGGGAGCCGCGTCCTCCAGGACCACACAGTCGGCCGGAGCCGCCCCGAGCCTGCGCGCGGCCTCCAGGAAGACGTCCGGCGCGGGCTTGCCCCGCGCCACCTCGTCCGCCGAGACCACGGTCCGCAGCGCCGCGTCGAGCCCGGTGCCCGTCAGGATCGCCTCGATGGCCTCCGGCGACGAACCCGACGCCACCGCCATCGGCACGCCCTCGCCCGTCAGCAGCTCCACGAACTTCCGCATCTCCGGGTACACACGCGTGGCGGCCCGCGCCAGCGCCAGATAACGGCGGTTCGTCTCCGCGAGCAGCTCCTCCACCGGCGCCTTCAAGCCGTAGCGCTCCTTCAGGAGGACGAGGGTCTCCTGGGTGCTGATGCCGACGAAGCGCTCGTGCTGGGCCCATGTGAAGTCCGGGACGCCGTGCTCGGCGAGGGTCTGCCGGGTGGCTTCGTAGTAGTTCGGCTCGCTGTCCACGAGTGTTCCGTCGAGATCGAAGATGACCGAGAGGCCGCCGAGATCGCTCATGGGTTCAGGATGCCAAGGGTCACGTGCCGGCCGCGCGGCCGATCGACTCCACCAGCGGCAGCAGGCGGTGCGGGACGCGCTCGCGCAGCGCCATCTCGGTGCGAGTGCGGACCACGCCCGGCAGGCTGATCAGCTGCTGGATCACGTCCTCCAGGTGGCCGTTGTCCCGCGCGACGACCCGGGTCAGCAGATCCCCGCCACCGGTGATCGAGAACGCCTCGACGATCTCCGGTACGGCGGCCAGCGCGTCCCCGACCTCGTCGAGATGCCCCTGGGTGACCTCGATGTGCACGAACGCGAGCACCGGGTGCCCGAGCGCGGCGGGGGAGAGGAAGGGTCCCGTACCGGTGATCACCCCGTCCCGCTCCATCCGGTCGAGCCGCGCCTGGAGCGTGCCGCGGGCAACGCCGAGCAGACGGGCATACTCGCGCACGCTGGTACGCGGCTGCTCCAGAAGCAGCCTCAGGATGCGGGTGTCGAGTTCATCCACGCTCATGACGGAGGACTGTACCAATGGCCCTGCACAATGCAGTTGCGCCAATGGCCCACCCAATCGCGAGCCACTTGAGCCAGTCGCCCCGATGATGCTCTCATGGGTACGTCGATGGCGCTGCGGACCTCCGCGGCGCCTTTTTCATGCCGGTGTCCAGAGGTACGCGCAGGGGGCGGGAAGCAGTGCTGAAAAGGGTGTTCGTGGCTCCGGACCCGGGGCGCGTGCGGCTGCGGTTCGCCGGTCGGGCCGTCCTCGGCATCGGCCTCGCCGTCGTCGTCTGCGCGCTGACCGGGCAGTCCCTCGCGGGCGCCGTCACCGGCGGTCTCGCCGCGCTGCTCGCCCTGTTCACGGTGACGGACGCCACGGTGCGCGGGCAGGCCGTCACCACCGCGCTGCTGCCCTGTGTGGGCCTGCCGGTGCTCGTCGCCGCGGCCGGACTGCACGACCACCCCGTCGCCCGCGACCTCACCTTCCTCGCCGTGGTCGGCGCCGGTGTCTACGCGCGCCGCTGGGGACCGCGCGGCCACAGCCTCGGCGTCTTCGCGTTCATGACCTTCTTCGTGGCGCAGTTCCTGCACGCGACCACCGACCAACTACCCGCGCTCTACACGGCAGTCGGCCTCTCCGTGCTCACCGCGGCGACGGTCCGCTTCGGTTTCTGGTGCTACGAACGCCGACTGCCTCCGACCGCGGTACCTGCCCCGACCGCCGGTCGCGGCCTCGCCCGTGTGACCACGAGGCAGGCGGTCCAGGCGACCGCCGGCGCCGGATTCGCGCTTGTCGTCGGCCAGTTGGTGTCCGGACAGCGCTGGTACTGGGCCGTCGGCGCCACCTGGTGGATCTTCGTGAACACCGCCTCGCGCGGCGAGACGGTGGTCCGCGGCTTCCGCCGCGTCCTCGGTACGGTCCTCGGCATCGCCCTGGGCCTGCTCGTCGCCGTACCGGTCCACGGCGCCCCCGTCCCCACCGCGATCCTGGTCGCCGCCTGCGTCTTCGGCATCTTCTACTCGGCCGCCGTCTCCTACACCTGGATGATGCTCTCCGTGACCTTGATGGCCGAACTGCTCTACGGCCTGCTCGGCGTCCTGAACCCCGGCCTGCTGGCGCTGCGGTTCGCGGAGACCGGCGTCGGCGCGCTCGGCGCCGTACTGGCCGTCCTCCTCGTGCTCCCCGTGACCACCCACACCACCACCGATGCCTGGATCCAGCGCGCCCTGCGCTGCGTCCACACCTGCACCGCCGAGGCCGCCGCCCGCCTCGCCGGTTCCGCGACGGCCGACCCGGCCGGACGCGTCGCCGAACTGGAGCAACTCCTGGGCCGGGTACGGCTGTCCGTCGCGCCTCTCGTGCACCCGCTGAACCCGGTACTCGGCCGCAAGCGCCGCGCCCGCCGCGTGCTCGCCCTGCTCGACGACTGCGCCCGCGAGATCCGCGGCCTCGTCGCCGTGGTCGCCGACCCGGAGGCCTCCCACGACGCCCGCCTCGCCGCCGCCTGCCGGCGCGTCGAGACCGCGGTCGAGGCACTCACCGACGGCGACGCGTCACACCTCACGGCCACGGCGGCCCGGCCGCCCGCCGAGCCCGCCCTGGCCCACCTCCACGGCCTGGAACGCGCCCTCACCGACCTCGCCGAGCCCTTGCGCGCCCGGTCCGGCGTGCCCCGCTGGAACAGACTCGGCACTTTGGTCTAGACCGGTCGTGATCGACTGCTACCGTCACCCCGGACAGCACTGACCGAGAG
>NZ_JBXVPZ010000089.1:0-27159 GCF_057961495.1 Streptomyces sp. P5F9
TTCCACCACCTCCCCCGCCCCCTGCACCGCGTCGAGGTAGCCGCCAACCACGTCACCCAACTCCTCGTCCCCGTCCTGCTGTTCACCCCACAGCCCATCGCGACGGCCGCAGCGTCCCTGATGATCGCGACCCAGCTGTGGCTGGTCCTGTCCGGCAACTTCTCCTGGCTGAACTGGATCACCATCGTGCTGGCTCTGTCCGCGATCCGTTTCCCGCACACACCACCGCCCGTACCCGACCCACCCGTCTGGTACGAGGTCGTGGTCTTCACGGTCGCGGCCCTGCTGCTCTGGCTCAGCCACCGCCCGGTCCGCAACATGATCTCCCGCCGCCAGATCATGAACCGCTCCTTCGACCCGCTCCATCTGGTCAATTCCTACGGCGCGTTCGGCACCGTCAGCCGCATCCGCTACGAGGTGGTGGTCGAGGGCACGGCGGACGACGTACCCCGCGCGGACTCCGGCTGGCGGGAGTACGAGTTCAGGGGCAAGCCGGGCGATCCGCGGCGCTGGCCACGCCAGTTCGCGCCGTACCATCTGCGGCTGGACTGGATGATGTGGTTCGCGGCCCTCTCCCCCGGCTACGCCGACCCGTGGTTCGGCGCCCTGGTGGAACGCCTCCTGGAGAACGACCGCGACACGCTACGACTGTTGCGCCGCTCCCCGTTCCCGCCCGACGCGCCCCCGCGCTACGTCCGGGCCCGTCTCTTCCGCTACCGCTACACGAGCTGGCGGGAGTTGCGGGAGACGGGCGCGTGCTGGGAGCGGACGTTCGTGCGGGAGTATCTGCCGCCGACGCGGTTGGCGGCAGAGAGTCAGAGGCCGTAGACGCGGGTGGCGGTGCCCCCGAAGACCTCGGCACGCTCATCCGCACTGAGGTCGTCCGTCAACTCACCTGCCGCATCCGCGACTTGGCCGTACGTCGCCGCCAGCGTGCACACCGGCCAGTCCGAGCCGAACATCAGGCGGCTCGGGCCGAAGGCGTCGAGGGCGGTGTCCGCATAGGGGTGCAGGTCGTCCGTGCTCCAGGTCTTCCAGTCGGCCTCCGTGACCAGGCCGGACAGTTTGCCGTACGTGTTGGGGAGCGCGGCGAGGGAGCGGAGGGAGGTCGCCCAGGGTTCCAGTTGTCCCGCGGCGACGGGTGGTTTGCCCAAGTGGTCGAGGACGAAGGTGAGTTGGGGCAGGAAGGCGGCCACCTCCACGGCGGCCGGGAACTGGTGGGGCAGGACCAGCAGGTCGTAGACGAGTCCCGCGTCGGCGACGGCGGTGAGGCCCCGGCGGACGTCCGGGCGCAGCAGCCAGTTCGGGTCGGGCTCGCCCTGTACCTGATGGCGGATGCCCTTGAGGTAGTGGCCGCCGGGGAGTTCGCGCAGGCGGGCGAGTTCGTCGGTGATGTCCGGGCGGGTGAGGTCGGTCCAGCCGACGACTCCGGCGATCAGGTCGTGTGCGTCGGCGATGGCCAGGAACTCGGGGGTCTCCTCGGCGACGGTGATCGTCTGGACCAGGACCGTACGGTACACGCCGGCTGCCCGTGCCTCGGGTTCGAGGTCGGTGACGGTGAAGTCCCGGCGCAGGGGCTGGAGTTCGGGGCCCGTGATCCAGTCCTGGTCGCGGACCGAGAGGTCCCAGACGTGGTGGTGGGCGTCGACCGTCATGGCAGCTCCCATACGACGGGCAGGCCGGCGTCGGCGCCCTGGCCGGAGTAGTCGTGCACCACGGAGAGGAGCTGGGCCATGCGGGCCTGCCAGGCCACGTTCACCGGGAGCTGGTCCAACTCGGCGAGCAGGCGAGCGTAGTCGTCGCACTCCAGGACGTGGAAGAGGTCGGTGCCGCTGCGCCAGATCGTCCAGGAGGTGGCACCGGCGGCGCGGATCGCGGCGGTGAGTTCCTTGGGGACGTCGAGGTGGGCGCTCTCGTACTCGGCGATGCGGTCGGGGCGGACCTTGGTGTGCAGGGCGACTCTCATGACGGCTCCTCGGACGGTTGCTCGGCGAGAGCGAGGTCCAGGTCGGGAACTGGAGCGTCGGCGGACAGCAGGCCCGTGTCCCGGAGTTCCTGCCAGAACGCGGCGGGCACGGCAACGGCGAACTGCTCTGCGCAGTCCCGCACTTCGGCCTCCGACCGGGCCCCGACCAGGACGCTCGCCACGGCCGGGTGGGCCGCGCAGAAGGCCAGGGCGGCCGCGCGCAAGGTGATGCCGTGACGCTCGGCCGCGTCCTTCATGCGCAGGGCGCGGTCGAGCAACTCCCCCGGTGCCTGGGCGTAGTTGTACGTCGCATCCGGCTTCGGGTCCGCCAGCAGACCGGAGTTGAAGGCACCGCCGACGACCACCGACTTGCCGCGTGCGACGGCGGCCGGAAGCAGTCCGGCGAGGGCGCTCTGGTCGAGCAGCGTGTAGCGGCCCGCGCACAACACGACGTCCACGTCCGTGTCCTGGACGAACCGGGTGAGCAGCCCGGCCTGGTTCATGCCCGCGCCGATCGCGCCGACGACGCCCTCCGCGCGGAGCTTCTCCAGGGCCGGATAGCCCTCGCGGAATGCCTGTTCGGCGTGGTCGTCGGGGTCGTGGAGGTAGACGATGTCGACGTGGTCGAGGCCGAGCCGTTCCAGGCTGGCGTCCAGGGTGCGGCGTATCCCGTCGGCGCTGAAGTCCCAGACGCGCCGCTGGGTGGCGGGCACGGCGAAGCCGTTGGCGAGGTCGTCGCCGGTCGCCGTCTGCACGGGTTCCAGGCGTCGGCCGACCTTCGTGGAGATCGCGTACTCCGCGCGCGGGCGGTCGCGCAGCGCGGCTCCGAGACGGCGCTCGGAGAGGCCGATGCCGTAGTGGGGCGCGGTGTCGAAGTAGCGAATCCCTTGCTGCCAGGCCGTGTTGACGGCCCGGTGTGCCTGGTCGTCGTCGACCTCGGTGTACAGGTTGGCGATCGCGGCGCCGCCGAAGCCCAGCCCGCTGACCTCGACCCCGCTCTCCCCGAGGGCCCTCACTGGCCCACCGGCCGCAGCCGCAGGCCCCGCATGCCGCCGTCCACGGCGAGTGACGTGCCGGTGGTGGCGCCGGACAGCGGGCTCGCCAAGTAGGCGATGGCGCCCGCGACTTCGGCCGCCGAGACGAGGCGGCCGGAGGGCTGGCGGGCTGCCAGGGCGGCGCGTTCGGCGGCCGGGTCGGGGGCCGAGTCGAGGAGGCGGCCGACCCAAGGGGTGTCCGCCGTACCGGGGTTGACGCAGTTGACGCGGACGCCCTCGCGGAGGTGGTCGGCGGCCATGGCGAGGGTGAGGGAGTACACGGCGCCCTTCGTGGCGCTGTACAGGGCGCGTTGAGGCAGTCCCGCCGTGGCCGCGATGGAGCAGGTGTTGACGATCGCCGCGTGGGACGACTCGCGCAGGTGCGGGAGCGCGGCCCGGGCGACGCGGACCATGCCGAGGACGTTCACGTCGAAGACGCGGTGCCATTCCTCGTCGTCGTTGTCCTCGACGGTGCCCTGGGCGCCGATGCCCGCGTTGTTGACCACCACGTCGAGTCCGCCGAGGTCGGCGACGGCGGAGGCCACGGCCTGTCGCACGGAGGTGTCGTCGGTGACGTCGGCGCGGTAGCCGAGCAGCGGCTTCTCGACGCCGGACGGGTCGAGGTCGAGCACCGCGACCGACGCGCCGCGTTCGGCGAGGAGTTCGGCGGTGGCCCGGCCGATGCCGGAGGCGCCGCCGGTGACCAGGGCCTTGAGGCCCTCGAAGTCGGTCATGCCGCGTGTCCCTTCTGGCGGTCGAGGTCGGCGGCCCAGAAGGTGCCGCCGGGGAACGTGTAGTGCGCGATGGACTCGGGCCGCATGGTGGCCGAGAAACCGGGTGCGGTGGGTGCCATGTAGTGACCTTCGCGGATCACCACCGGATCGAGGAAGTGGTCGTGCAGATGATCGACGTACTCGATGACGCGGTCGTCGGTGGTGCCGGAGACGGCGAGGTAGTCGAACATCGAGAGGTGCTGCACGAGTTCGCACAGTCCGACGCCACCCGCGTGCGGGCAGACGGGGACGCCGAACTTGGCGGCGAGCAGCAGGATCGCGAGGTTCTCGTTGACTCCGCCGACGCGGGCCGCGTCTATCTGGAGGATGTCGAGGGCGCCGGCCTGGAGCAACTGCTTGAAGACGATGCGGTTCTGGACATGCTCACCGGTGGCGACCTTCACCGGGGCGACGGCCGCGCGGATCGTGGCGTGGCCCAACACGTCGTCGGGGCTGGTGGGTTCCTCGATCCAGTACGGGTCGAACTCGGCGAGGGCCTTGGTCCAGCGGATCGCCTCGGCCACGTCCCAGCGCTGGTTGGCGTCGATCGCCATCCGGATGTCGGGCCCGACCACCGAACGGGCCACCCTGCAACGGCGGATGTCGTCGTCGAGGTCGGCGCCGACCTTCAGCTTGATCTGCCGGAAGCCGTCGGCGACGGCCTGCGCCGCGAGCCGGGTGAGCTTCTCGTCGTCGTAGCCGAGCCACCCGGCGGAGGTGGTGTAGGCGGGGAAGCCGCGCTCCAGCAGGATGTTCCTGCGGCCGTCCGCGCCCGCCCTGCCGCGGCGCAGGATGTCGAGGGCCTCGTCCGGGGTGAGCGCGTCCGTGATGTACCTGAAGTCGATCTGGCTGACGAGCCATTCGGGGTCGGCGTCGGCGAGGAGCTGCCACAGGGGTTTGCCGGCGCGCTTGGCGGTGAGGTCCCAGGCCGCGTTGATCACGGCGCCGATCGCCATGTGCATCACGCCCTTCTCGGGCCCCAGCCAGCGGAGTTGGCTGTCGCCGATCAGCTCGCGGTTCAACGACCCCGGATCCGCGCACAGTTCGTCGACCGACCGGCCGATCACATGGTGGCGCAGCGCGTCGATCGCGGCGACCTGGACATCGTTGCCCCGCCCGATGGTGAAGGAGAATCCGTGCCCCTCGTGCCCGTCGGCCGCGTCGGTGCGCAGCACGACGTACGCGGCCGAGTAGTCGGGGTCCGGGTTCATCGCGTCGGAGCCGTCGAGCTCGCGCGAGGTGGGGAAACGGATGTCGTAGGTTTCGACCGCGGTCACGCGGGCGAGGGGGCCGGGGGTCGGGGACACGGAAGGCCTTTCGGTCGGGTACAGGGATCCGGTGCCGTGCGGGTGCCGGAGGCCGGTTGGGGTCAGTCCTGGGCGCGGCCCGTGGTGACACGGGCGATCATGAGGGCGACCAGGATGATCCCGCCGTAGATGGCCTGGATCCAGAAGGACGGGACCTGGGCGAGGGTGAGGAGGTTCTGGACAACTCCGAGGAGGAGTACGCCAGTCAGAGCGCCGAACATGGTGCCCTTGCCGCCGTCGAGGCTGATGCCGCCGATGACCGCGGCCGCCATCACGGTGAAGATCATGTTGTTGCCCTGGTTGGCGCTGATCGCGCCCACGTAGCCGGTCTGCATGATGCCGCCCACCGAGGCGAGGACGCCGGCGACGACGGAGACCCCGAGGAGCATCCGGTCGACGCGGATGCCGGCCGCGCGGGCCGCCTCCTGGTTGCCGCCGATCGCGTACAGGGCCCGGCCGACGCGGTGGTACTTGAGCACGAACCCGGCGATCGCGAAGCAGACCGCGGCCAGCCACACCGACATCGGGACGTTCAGGAAGGTGCTGGTGGCCAGGGTGAAGAAGGAGTCGGGCATGCCGAACAGCGTCTTGCCCTTGGTCGCGCCGACCAGCAGGCCGCGCAGGACGATCAGCATGGCGAGGGTGACGATGAAGGCGTTGAGCTTGAACTTCACCACGAGGATGCCGTTGAAGGCGCCGATGATCCCGCCGACCACGAGGATCGCGACGAGGGCGAGCGGGGCCGACCATTCCGTGCCCCAGCCGGACTCCGCCGACGGCAGGACCAGCAGGGCGCCGATGGCGGGCGCGATGCCGACCACCGATTCCAGGGACAGGTCGATCTTGCCGGTGATGAGGATCAGCGACTCGGCGAGGACCACCATCGCGAGCGCGGCGGAGGCGCCCAGGATGGAGATCAGGTTCCGTTCGGTGAGGAACGAGTCGTTGACGATCGCACCGAGCACCATGAGCACCAACAGGGCCGGTACGAGGGCGAGTTCACGGGCCCGGCGGAGCAGGACCGTGCGGGCCGAGCCCGCCCCGGCGGCGCGTGGGGCGGCGAGCGGCGGGGCCGCCTTGGTGTCAGCCATGGTCCACTCCTTCGATGGAGGCGATCAGCTCGTGGTCGCGCCAGCCCGCCGGGTGCTCGGCGACGACACGGCCGTGGAAGAGGACGAGGACGCGGTCGCAGCGCCGCAGGTCGTCGAGTTCGTCGGAGACGACGAGCACGGCGGTGCCGTCGTCGCGGGCGCTGTCCATGCGGGCGAGCAGTGACTCCTTGGACTTCACGTCGACGCCCGCGGTGGGGTTGATGAGGACCAGCAGCCTGGGGTCGGAGGCGAGCGCGCGGGCCATGACGACCTTCTGCGCGTTGCCGCCGGACAGGTCGGAGACGGGCTGTTCGGGGCCCTCTGTGTGGATGTCGAGCCGGTCGATCAGCTCGGTGGCGAACACGCGCTTGCGCTCGGCGCCGACGAACCCGAAGCGGCCGAGCCGGTCCAGGACCGTCATCGTGGCGTTGTCCCCGATGGACATGCCGAAGACCAGCCCCTGCCCGTGCCTGTCGCGCGGCACACAGCCGACACCGGCCTTCAGAGCCGCCTGCACATCCCCGAACGGCAGCTTCTCGCCGTCGAGTTGAGCGGTCCCGCCAGTCGGCGTGTACAGGCCGGTGAAGGACTCGGCCAGTTCGACCTTGCCGCTGCCGCTTGATCCGGCGAGTCCGACGACCTCGCCCCGGCGGACGGTGAGGTCGACGTTCTCGTACGACTCGGAGGTGAGCCCTCGCGCGTCGAGGAGGACGGGCGCCTCGGTGTCCAACTCCCTGAGCTGGACCTCCAGTTCGGCGATCGACTCCCCCGCCATGGCCTCCACCAGCGCCCGGCGTGGGAGGTCGGCGACCGGTGCGGTGGTGATCCAGCGGGCGTCGCGCAGCACGGTGACGGTCTGGCACACCTCGTACACCTCCTGGAGGTGGTGCGAGATGAACAGGAAGGTGACACCGGACTCTTGGAGCGCCCGCATGCGGGTGAAGAGCCGCTCGATCTCCCGGGTGTCGAGCTGCGCGGTCGGTTCGTCGAGGACGATGAACCGGGCGCCGAAGCTCAACGCCCGGGCGATCTCCACCATTTGGCGGTCCTCGACCTTGAGGTCGGCGGTGCGCGCCTCGGGGTCGACGTGCACGTCCCAGGTGTCGAGGAGTTCGGCGGCCTCGGTGCGCAGCCGGCGCCAGCTGATGATTCCGCTCCGGGACTGCGGCTGCCGGTTGATGAAAAGGTTCTCGGCGACCGTCAACTCGGGCACGACCGTGGGCTTTTGATAGACGCAGGCCACCTTGGCGCGCCAGGCGTCGCGGTCGGTGAGCGCGGGCGCGGGCTCGCCGTCGAAGCGGACCGTGCCCTCGTCGGGGACCTGGAGTCCGGTGAGGACGGTGACGAGGGTGGACTTGCCGGCGCCGTTGCGGCCGACGAGGGCGTGGGACTCGCCCGGCAGTACGGTCAGTCGGCCGTCGGCGAGGGCGACGGTGGGGCCGTACCGCTTGACGATTCCCGTCGCCTCCACCAGCGGAGTGGTCACTGGAGTGCTCATTTGACCGTGTTGCCCCAGAGCTTGGCGTCGTCGACGTTGTCCTTGGTGACCAGGGGCGCGGGCAGCTGGTCCTCAAGGATGCCGCTGGGCAGCTTGACGATCGTGGAGTCGTGGTCGGTGGGGCCGGGCTTGAAGGTCTTCCCCGCCATCGCGGCCTTGATGTAGTACATGCCGTACTTGGCGTAGGCGTCGGCCGGTTGGGAGACGGTGGCGTCGATCTCGCCCTTGCGGATCGCGTCGAACTCCTGCGGAATGCCGTCGTTCGAGACGATCGTGATGTGCCCGGCCTGGCCCGCCTTCTTCAACAGGCCTTTGGACTTGAGGGTTTGGAGGGTGGGCGCGAGGTAGACGCCGCCCGCCTGCATGTAGATGCCCTTGATGTCGGGGTTGGCGTTGAGGAGGGTATCGAGCTTGGAGGCCGCGGTGTCGGACTCCCACTTGGCGGGGATCTCCAGGACCTTCAGCTTCGGGTACTTCTCCTTCACGCAGGCCCTGAACGCCTCCGACCGGTCACGGCCGTTGACGGACGCGAGGTCGCCCATGATCTGCACGACCTTGCCGCTGGCGATGTGGGCCCCGAGGTATTCGCAGGCCTTCTCGCCGTACGCGACGTTGTCGGCGCGCACGACCATCGCGACCTTGCCCTTGTCGGGCGCCACGTCGACGGCGACGACCGGTACGCCCTTGCGCTCGGCCTGGTCGAGGCCGGCTTCGATGGCGGCGCTGTCCAGCGGGGCGACGACCAGGCCCTTGACGCCCTGGTTCAGCTCGTTGTTGATGTCGGTGATCTGCTGCGAGGGGTCGCTGTTGGAGTTGACCGTCTTCAGTGCCTGGACACCTTCGGACTTGGCCATCTTCGGCACGTAGTCGTTGTACGACTGCCAGAACGGCGAGGTCAGCAGGGGCAGGATCACCCCGACCTTGCCCGTGCCGCCCCCGCCGGCGCTGGACGCGCCGGTGTCCTTGGTGCTGCCGCATGCCGTGAGCGCGAGGGTTCCGCACGCGGCCGCAGCCGTCGCACGCACCGCCCACGAGGAGAAACGCCTGCCTTGTCGTCCGTTGCGCACTGTGCTGCCGGCCATCTGTCGGGCTCCTCATCGAGCGTGTTCGAGCAGTTGCCGGAATATTTATCAGACCACTTCGGGGCTACAACACCCTCAGGAGCCAAATTTTCGCGGTTTCTAGCCGTAGTGGTCCGACCACATCCGTGGCTAGACTGCGCGGACCGGCGACAGGAGGAGTGGCGTGGACGAGACCCTGCCGAGTGAGACGGAACCGGGGGCCGCTCCGCCGAAGGGCACGGTGACGCAGCGCGCCATCGACTCGATCAAGGCGTTGATCGGCGAGGGCCGTTTGGAGCCGGGTCAGCGGCTGCCCACCGAGCGCGATCTCGCGGCCCAACTGGGCATCTCCCGCAGCTCGATGCGTGAGGCGATCCGCGCGCTCACGGTGCTGGGCGTGCTGGAGGCACGGCACGGTTCGGGCATCTACGTCACGCAGTTGGAGGCCGGCGACCTGCTGGAGACCTTCGGTGTCGTCGCCGATCTCTCGCGGGGCCCGGGTCTGGTGGAACTCCTCGAAGTCCGCCGCATTCTGGAGTCGACGGCGACCGCCCTGGCCGCGGCCCGTATCACCCCGGACCAGCTGGCCGAGGTCGAGAAACACCTCACGGCGATGAACGCCACCGACGACCCGGAGGAGATCCTCGCCCACGATCTCGCCTTCCACCGCGAGATCGCGGCCGCCGCCGGCAACGACACCATGGCCGCGATCCTGGAGGGCCTGTCGTCCCGGACGTTCCGGGCCCGGGTCTGGCGCGGCTATCAGGAGGAGGGCGCCTTCGCCCGCACCCGCCGCGAACACGCAGCGATCCACCGGGCGTTGGTGGCCCGCGATCCGGAGGCGGCCCGCGCGGCGGCGGCCTCACACGTGGGCGAGGTGGAGGAGTGGCTGCGGGCGCAGCTCGCTCCCTAGAAGCAGGGGTTCAGGCGCCCTGGCATCCGGGCCGTGCATGTCGTCACGGGCCCACGGGGAACGGCGGACAGGGGCAGCCACTCTGTACTGGACGCTCTGTCGCCACCCGTGCAGGGAGACCCGCCGGAGGAGGACTGAGCCCCGAAGGGGCGAGTCCTCCAGGGGCGCGGGGCCGCACCGAGATGCGGCTCCGCCGCGCGGGCGCGACCAGCCCCCACGCACCCGCAGCAAACGACCGAGAGCATCCGCCCTGACCCACTCCTCAAACGCCGGAGGCAGGCAGCGGCGGTTCCCCCCGCCGCCCCTGGACCTCCGCCCATCCGCGCAGTTCGCTGGTGCCCACCTCGTCGATCGCCCGGTGCAGGGCGGCCCGCGCTTCCGCGTCGCGCTCGCCCTGCGGGAGCAGCAGGTAGTGGTCGATCGCCCGCCGCAGGCCCTCCCGCGCCTGTGCGGCCAGGACCCAGCGCGAGCCCGGGCTGAACAGCTGGCGCATGCCGGTGAAGAAGACGGCGCTGCCCGCGATCAGGGCGGTGAGCCAGGCAGGCGCGTGCAGTCCCGCCGCCACGACCGTCGCGGACGTGGCGGCGAGAGCGCCGAGTTCCGTCGTGTAGTGCAGCCACCTGGCTCGGTCGCACGCCCCCGCGTAGAACTCCAACTCCTGCCGGGCAAGCCCCAGGAGAGGATCGGGTTGGGAGGCCCAGGCCTGGCCGACGGCCGTTCTTCGTCTCATCGCCACATCATCGGGCGATCACGGCCGCCGGCGAAAGGCGTTCCGGCTCAGGACCGCCGAAGCCGCAGTGTCACCAGCTCGAACGGGCGCAGCCGCAGGTGGAGTTGATCGCCCTCGCGGGTCACCTTCTCGGCCTCGGCCGACGGCCGCTCCAGCAGGTCTACGGCCTCCACGGCGTCGAACGCGAAGCCCACCGTCAGTGTCGCCCTGGCCCGTCCTCCGTGCGCCTCGTGGAACCGCACCACGACGTCACCGCTCCCGTCGTCGGCGAGTTTCACCGCCGTGACGACGACCGCGTCCCGGTCGACGCTGACCAGCGGGGCGACCTCCTGCCCGCCCTCGACTCGCCGCTCCGGCAGGTTGATCCGCCACCCTTCGCGGACGGCGTCGCCGATGCCCGCGCCGGGCACCAGTGCGTGCCGGAAGCGGTGGACGCCCTGGTCGGTCTCGGGGTCCGGGAAGCGCGGGGCGCGGAGGAGGGAGACGCGGACCGTGGTGGTCGTAGCGTTGTCGCCGTCACTGCGGACCGTACGGGTCACATCGTGGCCGTACGTCGAGTCGTTGACGACGGCGACGCCCCAGCCGGGTTCCTCCATGTGCACGAAGCGGTGGTTGCAGGCCTCGAACTTGGCCGCTTCCCATGAGGTGTTGGTGTGCGTGGGCCGGTGGAAGTGCCCGAACTGGGTCTCGGACGCGTACCGTTCGGCGTGCACATCCAGCGGGAACGCGAGCTTGAGGAACTTCTCGGTCTCGTGCCAGTCGACCTCGGTGTCGATGAGCAGCCGCCGCTCCCCGGGGGCCAGGGACAGGAGTTGGGTGACCTTGGACGCGCCGAAGGACCGTACGATCCGCACGGCGTTCCCGTCGGCCACGACCTCGTCCGCGTCCGTGAGGTCTGTGACCGTGTTGCGGTAGAACTCGTCGACGTCCCAGGCGTCCCACATGTTCGGGAAATCCGGGTGGAGTTGGAGCAGGTTGGCGGCCCGGCCGGGGGCGATCGTCTCGCGGTCGGCCTCGATGTCGTAGGCGGAGACGACGAGTCCCCGGCCGTCGATCTCGATGCGGAGGAGGCCGTTCTCCAGTACGTGTCCGCCGCCGACCCGGGTCGCGAGTGCCGACTCGCCGTGGACGGCCGGGGTTCGGGCGCCGCCGGCGGGGACGCCTTCGCGGCTGTGCGGCGCCGAGTTGAAGAGGAGAGGGGTCGTGCCCTCGCCCGCCAGCGCGCGCTGGGCCGCGTCGATGACGGCGTTGAGTTCCGCGGCGATCCGCTCGTAGGTCCGGCGGGCCTCGCGGTGCACCCAGGCGATGGACGAGCCGGGCAGGATGTCGTGGAACTGGTGCAGCAGCACCGTCTTCCAGATCCGGTCCAAGTCCTCGTACGGGTACGGGAATCCGGCCCGCACCGCAGCCGTGGCCGCCCACAACTCCGCCTCGCGCAGAAGGTGTTCGCTGCGGCGGTTGCCCTGCTTGGTCTTGGCCTGGCTGGTGAGGGTGGCGCGGTGGAGTTCGAGGTACAACTCGCCGACCCAGACCGGGGGTTCGGGGTACTCGGCCTCGGCCTTCTCGAAGAACTCCTTCGGCGTCTCCCAGGCCACGGTCGCCGAGCCTTCGAGGTCGCGCAGACGGGCCGCCTTCGCGACCATCTCTCGCGTCGTGCCGCCGCCTCCGTCGCCCCAGCCGGTGGGCGCGAGGGAGTGCCGGGCCACACCCTTGTCCTTGAAGTTGCGTGCCGCGTGGGCGATCTCGCGGCCCTGCATGGAGCAGTTGTAGGTGTCGACGGGCGGGAAGTGGGTGAAGATCCGGGTGCCGTCGATGCCCTCCCAACGGAAGGTGTGGTGCGGGAACTTGTTGGTCTGGGACCAGGAGATCTTCTGCGTCAGCAGCCACTTGGAACCGGCCGCCTTGATGATCTGCGGCAGTCCGGCGGCGAAGCCGAAGGTGTCGGGCAGCCAGGCCTCCTCGTTCTCGATGCCGAACTCGTCGAGGAAGAACCGCTTCCCGTGCACGAACTGACGGGCCATCGCCTCCGAGCCAGGCATGTTGGTGTCCGACTCCACCCACATGCCACCGGCGGGCACGAACCGCCCGTCCGCCACCGCCTTCTTGACCCGGGCCCACACCTCGGGCCGGTGCTCCTTCACCCAGGCCCACTGCTGGGCCTGCGACATGGCGAAGATGAAGTCCGGCTCGTCCTCAAGGAGGGCCGTCATGTTGGACGTTGTGCGCGCCACCTTGCGGACCGTCTCGCGCAGCGGCCACAGCCACGCCGAGTCGATGTGCGCGTGCCCGATCGCACTGATGCGGTGCGCGGACGGGACAGCGGGCGTGGACAGGACGGCCGCGAGCTGTGAACGGGCGCGCTCCGCCGTCCCGTTGACGTCCTGGAGGTCGACGGCGTCCAGCGCCTTCTCGATCGCCCGCAGCAGGTCCCAGCGGCGGGCCGAATCCACCGGCAGCTCGGCCATCAGCTCGCCGACGACCTCCAGGTCGAGGACGAGGTTCCACACGTTCTCGTCGAGGACCGCGAGATCCATGCGGGTCAGCGTGTACTGGGGCTCACTCCCGGCCGTCTCCTTGTCGCCCAACTGCGTTGGCAGGAAGGGGTGGTAGTCGAGGACGACGGGGTTCGAGGCGGCCTCGATGTGCAGCCGCACCTCCTCGCCGCCGGCGACGGGCGCGCCGATCCTGACCCACTGGTTGCGCGGGTTGAGGCCCTTCACCGGGGTGCCGTCGGGCCGGTAGACGAGGCCCTCGCACTGGAACCCGGGCATGTTCTCGTCGAAGCCGAGGTCGAGCAGCGCCTCGACGGTCTTGCCGGCCCACTCCTGGGGGACGGTCCCAGTGACGCGGAACCAGCTGGTGCCCCAGGGAGCACCCCACCGGGCACCCACCTCGATCGGTTCGGGTGTGCCCCCGAGCCCTTCGGCCACGGACACCGGCTCGTCGGGCGCGTGCCAGACGGCCACTTCCAGCGGCACGGACTCGGGGTACACGGCGGGACGGATGCGCTCTTCGAGGACACGCTTGAGGCGGGCTTCGACCAGGCTGCGGTCGTCATGCATGTGGGGTGCTCCGTAGCTCGGTTGCGGGTGGGGTCACGGGTGTTGCCAGTCGGGTGTCACCAGGTGTGCGCGACGGTCACGGGGGCCGACGCTGTGTAGAGCTCCCCTGCCGCGCGCGGTTCGAACCACGCCTGCCGCTCACCCTGTTCGGCGTGCAGGACGGTGCGTCTGGTGGGGCGTCCGGGGTTCACGAACTGGTGCCTCCTTGTGGGGCGGGGAGTACCTGGTCGGGAGTGACGACTTCGGTGATGCCGCGCGCGGCGAGGTGGTCCTTGTCGTCCGCGCGTACGTCCAGGACGGTCGCCGGGCGGGCTCCGTCGGCGACGAGCCGGAAGTAGGCGTCGAAGACCGGCCCGCCGGGACCGCAGACCGAGCGGACCGACGGATCGGCGGGCACGACGAGTGCCGTGGTGCGGAGGGCGGGTTCGTACGTGGGCTCGCGGGCCGCCTCGGCCAACACCAGCGCGATGTCCTTGGGTTGGCGGTCGTTGGTCAACAGGCCCAGCCCGTATTCGAGTTCGGGGAAGTCCGCGAGATCGCGGGACACGTCGTGCGAGCACCACCAGGTGATGCCCCAGAGGTCGGGGCAGTCAAGGGCGTTGGCGATGGTCGCCGAGGCGAAGTCGGCCGCGTGCTCGGCGGGCACGAGCGGCTGGGGCGCGCCGACCTCCTGGAGCCAGACGGGGCGATGCGGTTCGTCGGCCCAGGCCTTGCTCAGCTCGATCAGGTACGCGGCGTGGTGCTCGGAGGGGACCGAACTGCGGCCGTGGCGTTGGGCGGTGCCGTTGAAGACCCAGGAGTGCACGGCCGTCATCGCACCGCGCCGGGCAGCCTGGGCCGGGGTGAACGGCATGTCGTCCTGGTACCAGGTCGCGTCGTACTCGGCATGCAGATGCGGCTTGCCGGGCGCACCCTCCGCACAGGCCGCGAGCATCCGCGCCAGCCAGCCGTCGATCTGGTCCTCCGTCGCCCGGTCGGGGTCCGGATGCGGGCCCGCCGAGAACTGGTTGACCTCGTTGCCGAGGGTCATGCCGATGAAGTTCGGCCGGTTGGCGAGGGCGGCGGCGAGCGTGCGCAGATAGGTGGCCTGGCCGTCGAGGACGTCCGGGTCGGTGAAGAGGTTGCGCCGGTGCCAGGTCCGGGTCCACGCGGGCAGGTAGTCGAAACTGCTCAAGTGCCCTTGCAGACCGTCGACGTTGACGTCGAGCCCGCGTTCACCAGCCGCGTCGACGAGCTGAACCAGCTGCTCTACGGCCCTGGTTCGGATCAGGGTCCGGTTGGGCTGGAAGTACGGCCACAGCGGGAAGACGCGGATGTGGTCGAGGCCCAGCTCGGCGATCGAGTCGAGGTCGGCGCGTACGGAGTCGAGGTCGAAGTCGAGCCAGTGGTGGAACCATCCCTGGCTGGGCGTGTAGTTGACGCCGAAGCGCACGGCAGAAGACATCGGGATCCTGGTTCTGTAGTGCGTACGTGGGGGAAGTCGGCGCGTAGGTCTCAGCCTTTGACGGCGCCCTCGCCGACGCCCCGGAAGAAGTACCGCTGGAGGCAGGCGAAGAGGGCGATCAGCGGTGCCACGGCGATGACCGTGCCGGCGGCCACGAGGCGTTCGTCGTTGGCGAAGGTGCCGTGCAGGTAGTTGAGGCCGATGGTGAGCGTGAATTTGGACGGGTCGCTGAGCACGATGAGCGGCCACAGGAAGTCGTCCCAGGCGCCCATGAAGGCGAAGATCGCGACGACCGCGATGGTGCCCTTCACGGACGGCAGTGCGATCCGCAGGAACCGCTGCCACACGTTGGCGCCGTCGACGAAGGCCGCTTCCTCGATCTCGTACGGCAGGTTGAGGAAGGCGTTGCGCATCAGCAGGACGTTCATCGCGCCGATGCAGCCCGGGAGGACCACGCCGATCAGGGTGTTGTTGAGGCCCAGCTCTCGCATGGTGGTGAACTGGGCGATGATGATGCCCTCCACCGGCACGAGCATCGCGAGGATGAAGACGAGGGTGGCCACGCGGCGGCCCCGGTAGCGCAGCCGGGCCAGGGCGTAGCCGGCGAGCGCCGAACCGACGCAGTTCGTCACGACGTTGGCGGTGGCGACCTTCAGCGAGTTGAAGGCGTAGTCCCAGACGGGGATGGTGTCGGCGACCCGCTTGTAGTTGTGCAGGGTGGGGTGTTCGGGCAGGAAGGTCGGCGGTGAGCTGTAGATGTCCTCGGTCGGGCCCTTGAGCGAGGTGGACAGCTGCCATACGAAGGGGCCGACGGTGATGGCGAGGACGACGAGCAACAGCGCGTAGCGCAGGGCGAGTTCCCAGACGCGGATGCGGCGGCCGTGCTCGTCGGTGATACGGGGTTCGCGAACTGCCGTCTCCTGGACGGGCCTTGTGCGCTCGATGACGCTCAAGCGTCCTCCTTCCGGTCGGCCCGCAGCACGAGCAGCATCAGGGCGACGGTGACGACGAAGACGACGACCGAGAGCGCGGAGGCATAGCCGACGCGGCCGGTCAGGCCGGTGCCGGTGCGCTGGACGAGCATCACGAGGGTGGTGTCCTCACCGGCCGGTCCGCCGCTCGGGCCCGCCATCAGGTACACCTCGGAGAACACCTTGAAGGCGGCGACCGAGGACAACGCGCCCACCAGCACCATCGTGGAACGGACGGCGGGCACGGTCACCGTGAAGAAGCGGCGCACCGCGCCCGCGCCGTCCACCGAGGCGGCCTCGTGCAGTTCGCGCGGCACACTGGCGAGCGCGGCCAGGTAAATGATCATGTAGTAGCCGAGGCCCTTCCAGACCGTGACGGCCATGGCGCTCAGCAGGAGCAGCCACTGGTCGCTGAGGAACCCGACCTTGCCGACGCCGATCGTCTCCAACAGCGAGTTGACCAGGCCGCGTTCGTCGAGCAGCCACACCCAGATCAGTCCGACGACCACGATCGAGGCGACGACGGGCGTGTAGAAGGCGGACCGGAAGAAGGTGATGCCGGGGATGTTCTTCTGCACCAACAGGGCCAGCAGCAGCGGGAGTACGACGAGTGCGGGGACCACCCCGACGATGTACAGGGTGCTGTTGCGCAGGCCGGTCCAGAACATGTCGTCGTGCCACAGCTCGCGGAAGTTGGCGAAGCCCACGAAGTGGCCCGGGATCAGGGTGCGCCGGTCCGTGAAGGAGTTGATCACGGTGGAGGCGAAGGGGTACAGCACGAAGGCGCCGACGACGAGCAGCCCGGGGGCGGCGAACAGCCAGGGACTGGTGGGCAGTTGGCGCCGCACGCGGGACACGTCGGCCATGGGGACGTTCAGCCTTCCTGCTGGAGCAGCGTGTCGCACTGCTTGACAGCGTTGTCGAGAGCCGTCCTGGGGCTCTCCTTGCCCTGCAGCGCCTTGGCGGCCTCGTTGCGCAGCGCGGTCTTCATCTGCTCGCTGAACAGCACCGGCGTGTAATTGACCGCGTTCTTCAGGGACTTGGCGGCGGCGATCCGTACCCGGGTCTCGTCGGTGCCGTCCTCCTTGGTGAAGTACGGGTCGTCGAGGGAACCGGCGGTGCTCGGGAAGATGGCGACCTTCTTGGCGAACGACATCTGCTGCTGGGCGTCGGTGACGTAGTGCGCGAAGGCCACGGACGCGGGCGTGTGCTTGGTCTTGGAGTTGACCATCACGCCCATCACGTACATGTTGACGTGCCTGGTGCTGGTGATCTGGTCGGTGATGCCGATGTTCTTGTACAGGGTGGGCGCCTGCTTCTTGAAGTTGTCGAGGTCCAGGGCACTGCCCGGGTTCATCGCGACGGCGCCGGTGAGGAACTTCTTGCCGGACGACTCGGGAGTGGCGGTGAGTGCCTGCGAGTCGAGGGCCTTCGCGTCGTACAACTCCTTGTACTTGGTGAGGAGTTCGATGCCCTTCGCGTCGTTGAAGGCGAAGGCGGTGCCCTCCTTGTTCATGAGCTCGACGCCGTAGCGGCCGAAGTCCTCGACGGTGGGGACGTTGGCGAGGGTGGCGACCTTGCCGTCGGTCTTCTTCGCCAACTGGAGGGCCTGGGCGAAGAGTTCGTCGTACGTCTTCGGCGGCTGGTCGGGGTCGAGTCCGGCCTGCTTGAAGAGGGACTTGTTGTAGAAGAGCGGGCCGGTGTTGAGGTACCAGGGGAACGCGTAGGTCCCGGTCATGCCCGGTATCTGGTGGCTGGCCCAAGCACCCGGCAGGTACTCGCTCTTGTACTTCGCGGCCGCCTTGTCGAGATCGAGTGCGAGGCCCGCCTTGGCGAGCGGGGCGACCAGGTCCGGGGAGACGTTGACGACGTCGGGCAGGGTGCCGCCCGCGGCGTCCGCGCTGATCTTGTCGGCGTAGCCCTCGGCGGGCTGGTCGATCCACTTCACGTGGGTGCCGGGGTACTTCTTCTCGAAGCCGGAGATCACGCCCTCGAAGTACGACTTGAAGTTGGCGCGGAGGTTCCACGTCTGGAAGGTGATGTCGCCCTCGACCTTGCCCGAGGCGTCGGTCGATCCGCCGTCGTCTCCCCCGGAACCGCAGGCGCTCAGCGGCATGAGGACGACGGCGGCGGCAGCTGCGGCGAAGGCTCTGCGGGAGATGCGCACGGCGAGTGGCTCCTTTGCAGTGGGGGTTGGCCAATCGTGCCGGGGCAGACCTTGCACGCTGTTCACCGGGCCCGTCAATGGATTCCGCTCAGCTAAATTCATTAGTTGGCGGGCATCCGACCAACTGCACTGGTCAGCGAGGTGCGTTCGCATTCTTGCGGTGGATCACTAATGCGCTTTAGGGTGTGCGGACTCAAGCGCATTAGTGCGCGGCACCGGTGGAATGGAGAGCACGCTTGTCAGGCAAGCGGTCGCCCGCGCGTCGGCCGACGATGAAGGACATCGCGCAGCGCGCCGGCGTGTCCGAGAGCGCGGTCTCCTTCGCGCTCAACGGCCGGCCCGGCGTCTCCGAGATCACCCGCGACCGGGTGCGCCGGGTCGCGGAGCAGCTGGGCTGGCGGCCCAGCACGGCGGCACGGGCGCTGTCCGGGGAGGGCGCGGCGACGGTCGGTTTCGTCCTCGCCCGGCCCGCGGACACCCTCGGCGTCGACTCCTTCTTCCTCCAACTCGTCTCCGGTATCCAGGAAGTGCTGGCCGAACGCCATCTCGGTCTGCTCTTCCAGATGGCCGAGGACGTCGACGACGAGTGCGCGGTCTACCGGCGCTGGTGGGCCGAACACCGGGTGGACGGCGTCCTGGTGGCCGATCCGCGCACCGCCGACCCACGGCCCGACCTCCTCGACGAACTGGGCCTGCCCGCCGTGGTGATCGGCGGCGCACCCGACGAACGGCATCCCGGTCTGTCGACGGTGTGGGCGGACGACGCGGGCGCGATGGCCTCTGTCGTCGACGAGTTGTCCGCGCGCGGCCATCGGCGGATCGTGCACATCGCCGGTCTGCCGGGCCTCGCGCACACCGAGCGCCGCATCCGCGCCCTGCGCGCCGAGGCCGCCCGCCGCGGGCTCACCGAGGTGCACTCGGTGACCACCGACTACTCGGACGCGGCGGGCGCCGCCGTCACCCGTCGGGTGCTCGAAGTCGCCGCTCCCCCAACGGCGTTGATCTACGACAACGACGTGATGGCCGTCGCCGGAGTGGCCGCCGCGACCGAACTCGGCTTCTCCGTACCGGCGGACGTGTCGGTGGTCGCCTGGGAGGACTCCGCGCTGTGCCGCATGGTCCGGCCGTGGCTGTCCGCGCTGTCCCGGGACAGTGTGGAGTTCGGCCGTACGGCGGCCCGGGAGTTGACCGCTCTGCTGGACGGCGGTCCGGCGCGCACGGTGCGGGTGCCGGTGCCGCGGCTCATCGAGCGGGACAGCACGGGGACGGCGCGGGCGTGAGCGTGCCGTAACTCCCGGTTCGCGGCCGAATCGCCGGACACCGCCCGGTACTTCGTGTGAGGCTTTGCCCATGACCTCCGAAGAACCGCTGGCCGACCGGCTCCAGCTCGACCGGCCGCACTCCGCCCGCGTGTGGAACTTCCTCCTGGGCGGCAAGGACAACTACGCCGCCGACCGCGAGGCCGGCGAGATGATCGTCCAGATGTTCCCGGACATCGCCCTGCTCGCGCGCCTCCAACGCCGCTTCCTGGTACGGGCGGTGCGCTATCTCACCGAGGAGGCTGGCATCCGGCAGTTCCTCGACATCGGGACCGGCCTGCCCACCGTCGACAACACGCACGAGGTCGCGCAGCGCATCGCGCCCGAGAGCCGCATCGTGTACGTCGACAACGACCCGCTGGTCCTGGTGCACGCGCAGGCGCTGCTCACCAGCGCCCCGGAGGGTGCCTGCGCCTATGTCGACGCCGATGTGCGCGACCCCGAGAGGATTCTCGAAGCCGCCGCCCAGACCCTGGACTTCAGCAAGCCGATCGCGCTGACGATGCTGGGCATCCTGGGTCAGATCCCGGACTCGGACGAACCCGAGGCCGTCGTGGCCCGCTTCCTCGACGCGCTGCCCGCGGGCAGCTATCTCGCACTGACCGACGGCACCGACACCAACGCGGCGCTCAACCAGGCGATTTCGGTGTACAACGCCAACTCCGCCAGCTCCTACCACCTGCGCAGCCCCGAACGGATCGCGGCGTTCTTCGATGGCCTCGATGCCATCGAACCCGGCATCGTCCCCATTTCGCGGTGGCACCCGGAGCCGGTCGACGTGGGCCGTGACCCGTCCGTCGAGAACACGATCTGCGGCATCGGCCGCAAGGCCTGAGCACCAACGGCGAAGAGGGGTACCGAAGTTGCCGGTGCCCCTCTCGTCGTTCCGCGTTCCGTATCCCCCGGGTCAGATCCGGAACAGCGCCCAGACCGTCTTCCCGCCGCCCGCCCGCAGGTTCCAGCCCCATGACTCGCTGAGTGCGGAGACCACTTGCAGGCCGCGCCCGGACTCGGCGAACTCGTCGGGGTGCCCCTCCACGGGTATGCGATCGCTGTCGTCGGTGACCGCGCACACCGCGTACGGCAGCCGGTCCCACACCGCGAGCCACAGTGAAGGCTGCGGCTCCGCAAGGGAGTTGGGCGCCCGGCCGTAGCGCAGCGCGTTGCTCACCAGCTCCGACACGGTGACCGTCACGTCGTCGACGAGTTCGTCCCCGGCCCGGTCCGCGAGCGCCGCCCGGGTGAACTCCCGTGCCACATGGGCCGATTGAGGCATCGGCGGCACGACCAGGACGGAACAGAGAGCGGGGTCGCGCCCGTCACCGACGGCGGGAACCAGGGTGACGGTCTGCCCCGGCTCGGGCGGGCCCATCTGGTCGACGGCCCGGCACAGCCACTCCCAAGTCCCCTCGATCCGCAGGGTGTCGACCGGTCGTACGACTTGCTCTGCGGACATCGCGACCCCTGAGACCCCTGGGAAGAGAACAACTGCGCGCGCTACACCTGTCCGGAGCATCGTCCTCCGCCTGCCCCCGCGAACGCAAGTGCATCGGCAATTACCGCTGCAATTGCAGACGATCTTGCGAGCGGTCCCCCCTAGGGCTATCGTCCTCCACATCACCAATGGGTGCAATTGAAGCTGCAATTGCATTCGATCTTCCGGGGGAGCGATGAGGCCTCACATAGAGCACGCGAACGGCATGTCGGCGACCCTGCTGAGCGGCGCGCAGTGGCGTAAGAGCCACCACAGCAACCCCGAGGGCAACTGCGTTGAGTTGGCCGCGCTCTCCGACGGTCAGGTCGCCGTACGCAACTCGCGCCATCCCGAAGGTCCGGCGCTCGTCTACACCAGCGCCGAGATCTCCGCGTTCGTCCGCGGTGTGAAGGACGGCGACTTCGACGGCCTACTCCCCGGCCGCTGAGGTCAGGCAGACCCGCGGATCGGCCGGAAGGCGCCGGACACAGGCCGGCACCTTCCGGCTCCTTCACTCCCTGCAGTTATCCGGAACCTCGGTGCTACGATCCTCTTTTGAGTCCCGAAAACTTGCGGACGGTATCGGCGCGACCGCCGAGGGGATGAACATGACTGCAGCTCAACCGGAATACGCTCCCTCGGGTTCGGACGTGCTGAGCCTTCAGCGCGGCGGTCCGACGGTCCAGCGCATGATGCTGGGCACGCGCCTGCGCCGCTTGCGCGAGTCCCTCAACATCACCCGGGACACGGCCGCTTCGGCGATACGCGCCTCGGATGCCAAGCTCTGCCGCATGGAGCTGGGCCGCGTCGGCTTCAAGGAACGCGACGTGGCCGACCTGTTGACCCTCTACGGCCTCCACGAGCCGGACACACGACAGGAGTTCCTCGACTCGGTCCGCCGTGCCAACGAACCCGGCTGGTGGCGCGCGTACGGCGACGCCTTCCCGACCTGGTTCGAGCAGCACTTGGGGCTCGAAGAGGCCACTTCACTCATCCGCACCTACGAAGTGCAGTTCATCCCGGGCCTGTTGCAGACCGCCGCGTACGCCGAGGCCGTCATCCGGCTCGGCCGTCCCGTCGACACCCCGGACGCGATCCGGCGCCGCGTCGAACTCCGCATGACCCGGCAGGAGTTGCTCACCAGGCCCGGTGCTCCGAGGCTGTGGGTCGTGGTGGACGAGGCCGCGCTGCGCCGACCGCTCGGCGGAGCGGACGTGATGCGCGAGCAGCTGCGGCACCTCATCGAGACGGCCGCCCTGCCGAACGTCACGCTCCAGGTGCTGCCGTTCCACGTGGGCGGCCACGCCGCCGCCGGCGGTCCGATCACCGTGCTGCGCTTCCCGGTGCCGGACCTGCCGGACATCGTCTACCTCGAACAGCTCACCAGCGCCCTCTACTTGGACAAGCCCGAAGAGGTCGACCGCTACCTCGCGGTCATGGACCGGCTGAGCATGGTGGCCTCACCGGCCCCCGAGTCGGTGACCTTCCTGGAGAAGCTCCTCCAGGAGATGTGAGACCGGGCGGTCCGTGAACGCTCAGACCCGTGACCGGTACAGCCCGAACTCCGCGATCCGTACGGTGTCCCGGGCTGCCGTCACGCGGACCCGCCACCGCCGGGCGCTCACCGGCGCGGCCAGCAGCAGGATGCGGCTCGCACCGATCGTGCCGGCGCGGGTCACCTCCGCCCAGGCCCCGTCGACGTACGCCTCGATCACGAAGGCCTCGACCTGTTGACCGTAACGCCGGATGTCCTCCGCCAACCGGAAGCGGTCTACGGCCAGTTCGGCACCGAGATCGACGGTGACCCGGCCCGGCGAGACGGCCGTCCGGGCCCCGCGCGCCAGGTCCTCGGGCAGCTCCCGGTCCACGCGCTCGCGGAACTCCCGCAGGCGTGCGACGTCCGGGGCCGCCAGCACGCCGTCCGTGTCCGGTGGCACGTTGAGCAGCAGGACCGAGTTGCGGCCGACCGAGCCGAAGTAGATGTCGATCAACTCGTCGACGGTCTTGGGAACTTGGTCCGGGTGGTAGAACCAGCCGTCGTGGATCGACACATCGCACTCGGCGGGCCACCACTGCAGATAGTCGGTGTTCGGCTGCGCCGAGACGAGCGCGCTACGACTCCCCTCGTCGGCGGTGTCGTACGACAACGCCCAGTCCGTGCGCCCGTATTGCTCCTCCTTGACCGGGAGGACGCTCCACTCGTCCTCCCGCGCGATACCGCCCTCGTTGCCGACCCACCGCACGTCCGGGCCGGTCACCGCGATCGCCGCGTCCGGGGCCAGCGACCTGACCAGGGTGTACCAGCTGTCCCAGTCGTAGTCCTCGACGTGGCCCGGCGGGATGCGGCCCTGGGCGCCGTCGAACCAGACCTCGTCGATCGGGCCGTACTCGGTCAGCACTTCGTAGAGGGTGTTGAGCATGTGGGCGCCGTAGTCGGTGGCGTCCAGCGTGTAGAAGGCGTCCGGGGAGCGGTCGTCGCCGTCGACGAGGGTCGGGATCGTGCGCGTGGCGCGTGCACTGCCGTTGGCGTAGACGCCGTGGAGGTACTGGTTCTCGTCGGCGGGTGAGAGGTAGACGCCGGCCTTGAGGCCGTACCGCCGCATGGAGTCGGCGAAGGAGCGCAGTACGTCGCCCTGGCCCGCACGCCAACTGCTGTACGCGACCGTGTGGTTGGTGTAGCGGGAGGGATAGAGGACGAAGCCGTCGTGGTGTTTGACGGTGAGGATGGCGAGCTTGAAACCGCCGTCGCGCAGGGCGCGGGCCCACTGGTCGGTGTCGAGGCCGGCCGGCTGGAACACGTTCGGGTCCTCGTCGCCGGTCCCCCACTCCAGGCCGGTGAAGGTGTTCACACCGAAGTGCAGGAACGCCGTCCGCTCCAGCTTCTGCCAGGCCACCTGCCGTGCGGTGGGCCGGACTCGGGAGGCCTTGCGGACCAGCTCGTCCTCGGTGTCGTCGGCGTTGACGGCGATGCGGGAGCGGGAGTCGGACGGGGGCGGAGGTACCGCGAGGGCGGATGCCGTGGTGGTGCCGGTCGCGGCGAACGCGGTGGCCGAGAGGACGAAGAGACGTCTGGAGAGGGCCATGGGGTGGGACTCCTCTGGTTGCTCAGTGGGCGGTCAAGTGCCAGGTGGAGGGCTGGTGTTGGTCCGGCGGGTACTGCACGAGCCGACCGTCGTCCGCGACACTCAGCGCCATCTGCGTGATCGCGTTCACGAGCCGGTAGCCGCCCGCCGCCGGCGCCAACTCCCAGCGCTGCATGGTGTTCGCGGCGTCGCAGGGCTGCGGGGTCGCCGAAATCCCGGGCTGGAGCGGCACGTTGAGGGTGAGCTTGCCGCCCTGCACCTCCAGGCAGCCGTCGGCGGTCCGCACCGTCGCATAGCCGTCGGGCGTGCGCTGCACCGCGGCGGCCATGCCGGCGCCCGCTGTCCGGAAGGTGTACGTCCCGTCTGCCACCGGTACGCGGACCAGGTCCCGCCACCCGGGCGCATGCCCAACTGCCGTGCCCCGCGCGGTGAATTCGGCGTACGTGGCATCGGGATGCGGATCGCCCCAGGTCGCCTGGGCGAGGTGCCGTAGCGCGGGCTCGGTGTCGGCGGCGACCTCGTTCTCGGTCTCGCCGCGGCCGTTGTCGGGCCAGAGGCTGATCTTCGCGCCGGTGATGCCGTCGCTGGAGGTGAGCTTCTCGCCCTCGAAGCTGCGCGGGTCCCAGCTCTGGTCGTACAGCGCCTCGGTGTCGCTGTGGAAGCCACCGCGGACGAGGTAGAGGGAGTAGGCCGCGTTCATCAACGGGTAGCCCTGGGCAATGAGTTGACTCGGTTTCTCCGTGACGTTCAGCCAGTGCTCGACCGTCGTGCCCGCCGTCACCGGCACGGTGTTGGCTCCGGTGAGCCCGTCGTTCCAGATGCGCACCTTCTTGCCCTTGCTCGCGGCGTAGGCCTGGACGCGGTTGATGAAGTCGATGTAGGCGTCCTGCGGAGTGGCGTTCGCGCCGTACTTCTCCCGGGCGTAGCGCAGCATCTGCGGGTACTTGGAGTAGTCGGAGCCGAGCATGTACTCGTCGGCACCCATGTGCCAGGACGTCGCGGTGAAGACCTGCGCGTACTCGTCCATCAGGCTCGTGTAGTAGTCGAAGGCCGCCTGTTGCGTGACGTCGAGCCGGGCGGGCTGCTTGTTGCCGTCGCTGTCGGTGAGTTGGAGATCGGGACGGTTCTCTATCCACGGGTCCATGTGGCCGGGGGAGTTGATCTCGGGGATGATCTCGACGTGGTACTTGTCGCCGAGGGCGACGAGGCTGCGCATCTCGTCCCGGGTGTAGTAGCCCCAGGTGTTCGCCTCGGGATGCGCGGCGCTCTTCACCTTGAGTTCCAGGAGCAGTTGGTTGAGCTTGTGGTACGCCATCTCGCGCACCAGGTTCTCCAGCCAGGGCAGGGAGATGTGGATGTAGCAGGCGCAGACTCCGACTCCGCGTTCCTTGTAGCGCGGTACGTCGACCGTGCGTCCGGCGGGGATGTGGTCGCCCTGCGCGAGCAGTTGGAGGAGGGTCCGGGTGCCGTAGAAGGCGCCGGTCTCGGTCGCGCCGGTCACCGACAGGCGTTTGCCCGCCTGGAGTTCATAGCCCTCCGCGCCCAACGAGCCCTTGGTCGGCCGGACTTCGATCACGATGTCGCCGGGCCGGGCGGCACCGCCCCGCACTACGGGCACTGTTCCGTGACCGGCTTCCTTGAGGTCGTCGGCGAGGGTGTCGGCGACCTCGCGCTCGCTCCTGCTGTCGGCCACGAGTCGGGTTCCGGGCCCGAAGTCGTAACTTCCGGGTTGAGGCGTCCAGTTGGACAGTGCGGGCACGGTCACCGGCACGGCCCGTTCCTGCTGGACCGCGACCGCGGGCGCGGGTGCCGCGAGCAGTGCGAACACCGCCGCGAAGCCGATGAACCGGAACCGTCTCTTCCTGCGCTCAGCCATGCCACTCCACCGGTCGCGATTGATCGGACGGCTGATGATTGAACTGCCCTCAGGGGCTGTCAATGGGCACCGGGAGGGGTCAAGTCGGGCCATTGATCGGATGACCAGCAGGTCAGTCGACCCCAGCCCGGTCGCGCCCCGCGAAAAGTCCAAGAAGACGGGCCCGAATGTCCAAGGCCGGAGGTGCCCGGCTGTCCAGGAATCGCCGCCCCTCGACTCACCGCCCCGGCCGAGGCACAGTTCTCCCTACATACTCGCGAGTAGTGAGAAGGAGCGCGCCCGTGACCAGCTGGGTCGGCCGTACCGCCGTCGAGATCGCCGCCGCCGTACGCGAGAAGCGGGTCACGCCCCGCGAAGTGGTGGCCGAGCATCTCGCCCGGATCGAGCGGCTCGACGGGCGGATCGGCGCGTTCCGGGTGGTGCGGGCGGAGGCGGCGCTCGCGGAGGCCGACGAGGTGGGCGCCCGGGCCGATCTGGCCGAACTCCCGCTCGCGGGCGTGCCGGTGGCCGTGAAGGACAACCTCCCGGTGACCGGCGAGTCCAACCGGGTCGGCTCCGCCGCGACCCCGGACACCCCCGCCGACCATGACCACATCACCGTGGCCCGGCTGCGGGCGGCGGGTGCGGTGGTCGTAGGGCTCACCAACGTGCCCGAACTGTGCGTCTTCGGCACCACCGAGGGCGTCCACGGGACCAGCCGCAACCCCTGGGACACGACCCGCACGGCGGGTGGTTCCTCCGGCGGCAGCGCGGCCGCCGTAGCCGCCGGCATGGTGCCGATCGCCCTCGGCAACGACGGCATGGGCTCGCTGCGCATCCCCGCGGCCAACTGCGGCCTGGTCACCATCAAGCCGGGGTTCGGGGTGGTCCCGGCCGGTATCGGCGACGGCGACTGGTTCGGAATGTCCGAGAACGGACCCCTGGCGACGACCGTCGAGGACGCCCGGCTGATGTTTTCGGTCATCGCGGACATCGAGGTCGCACGCCCCGACGAGCCCACCCGTCGGAAAGTCGCCGCCTCCGTACGCAGCCCCCTCGTCGGAGTCGCCGTCGGCAAGCCGTATACGACCGCCGTACGGGAGGCGGCCGGACTGCTGAACAGGGCCGGTCACACCGTGCGCCGCGCCGATCCGCCGTATCCGCTGTCGCTGAGCACCACGTCGCTCGCGTACTGGACGGCCGGTACCTCGGTGGACGCGGCGGGGCTCGATCCGCGGAAGCTGACGCGGCGGACCCGGGTGCACGCGGCGATCGGGCGGCGGTTCGTCAAGAGCGTGCGCACCGGCAAGGGCCAGGAGCAGCTCCGGGAGCGTCTGGCGCCGTTCTTCGCCGAGTACGACATCCTGCTGACCGCGGCGCTGGCCCGCCGCTCTCCCAAGGCCGGGCCGTG
>NZ_JBXVPZ010000090.1:0-27088 GCF_057961495.1 Streptomyces sp. P5F9
GAGGGTGACCCGCGCGGCGCCGGTGCGCAGGCGGGCCGGGTCGATGGTCAGGGTGTCGTTCCGCAGCCGTGCTCCGGGCGCCGTCGGCTGGTTGTAGAACACGAAGTCCGCGTCGCCGCCGACCTTGCCGCTCTCGTCGGTGATCAGTGCCGAGACGTCGAAGGGACCGGGCACCCGCAGGGCCAGGGCGCCGCCCGGAAGGGGCAGATTGCCGCCCGGCACCAGCTCGTTCATGGCACCGCCCTCGCTGTTCGTGCCCGGTGGGGGACTTCCCCAGGGGGCTTCCCCTGTGGGGGACTTCGTCCTCCACTCAACGTCCTGCCGGGGCACGAGGGTTCCCGCAGGACGCGGTGGAGGCCGGAGCCAGGGCGGCGGGGAGGGCCCGAGAGCGACGCTGCCCTGGCTCCGACCCCGACCCCGACCCCGCCTCCGACTCCGACCCGCGCACCGCGACCTCAGTCCCGTGCGACCCCCGGCGCGATGTCCTCGTAGGCCACGTTCCGCTCGGTCACGTAGGAGCCGCGGCCCGTGAGCGGCGAGCTCTGGATCGCCTTCGTCCGCTTGCCGCAGAACGCCGATTCCAGGGTGCGCGCCATCGTGTTCAGGACCGTGCCGTTGTTGGAGGTGTTGGCCAGCGCGGTGAGGCTGCGGCGGCCGTCCTTCGAGGTGAAGGAGTAGGTGTAGAAACCCTGGACCGCGCCGGTGTGGCCGTACACCGAGACACCGCAGGACAGATCGCGGCGCCGCAGCCCGAGGCCGTAGCGCGTGGTGCTGTTGACCTGGGTCCACCGCTCCATCTGCGCGAGCTGGGCGGCGGAGGTGAGTCTGCCGCCGAGCAGTGCGGAGAAGAAGGTGTTCAGGTCGTGCGTGGTGGAGATGACCGCGCCCGCGCTCTGCGCCCAGGAGACCGTCTGGTCGGTGGCGTCGACGAGCTGTGCGCCCGCGCGGTCCGGGGTGAGATAGCCGTGGGCGTACCGGCCCGGGATCTTCGTGGCCGGGTGGACGTAGAAGGTGTCGCGCAGCTTGAGCGGCTCGATGATGCGGTCGCGGTACTCGGTGCCCACGGAGTGGCCCGTCAGCTTCTCGATGAGCATCCCGGCGACGACGAAGTTGGTGTTCGAGTACGAGTAGGCGGCGCCCGGCGCGTTGGTGCGCGCGTGCTTGAGGGACAGCTGCACCAGCTGGCGGTAGGTGAAGACCTTGTTGCGTACGGCCTCGAAGCCGGAGACCGAGCTGGCGAACATGGAGTTCGTGTAGTCGTACAGGCCGCTGCGGTGGCTCAGGACGTGGCGCACGGTGATCCGCTTGTCGGGCAGCAGCCCGGGGAGGTAGCGGTCGACCGAGGCGTCCAGGTTCAGCTTGTGGGCGTCGGCCAGTTGGAGCAGGACGACGGCCGAGAACGACTTGGTGATGCTGCCGATGCGGAAGCGGTCGGCGTTGCCGATGGCCCGGCGTGTCGTGCGGTCGTCGATGCCCGCGGCGGCCGTGTGGACGGTGCCGTGGTCGTCGATGCGGGCGATCGCCCCGGGCGCGCCCTGTGCCGTCAGCGTGCGCAGTACGGCACGGAGGCCGGCCATGTCGGGGGCGGGAAGTCCCGCCGCGTCGGGGGCCGGAAGCGGTGCCGTGCTGCTGGTTCTCGTGGTGTCCGACCCGTGGGTCGCGGCATGCGCCGGTACCGCCGTGAGCGTCAGCAGTGCCGCCGCAGACGCCGTGGCCCTGCGCACCGTTCTTGAGACCATCCGGTTCTCTCCCGTTTTTCTCGGTATGCGAGATCGATCACAGTGGCGCGAGGCAACCTTCTCGCGTCCCGTCACATCTCCACAGCTGGCGCACAGTTGGTCATTCGCTGATCACTGAGCGATGCGGATGTGCCAAGTATTGCCATGAAAGCTACGAAAACCTTTCATTTCGGCTTTACATGTACATGGTGGATGCGTGAGGGTTTCGGTCCAGGGCCCGACCAGCCCTGTGGGCGCGTTCAACCGCGCCCTGTCTCAAGGCGGTTGGTGATCCCGGCCGTCTTCGAACGGAGGAGCCCTCATCCATGCGTGGACCCCACATACGCAGCCTGGCGGTCGCCGTCGCGGTGACGACGGCCGCCACGGGGCTGGCCGGCACGGCCTTCGCGGGACCGGCCACGGGGACGGACGGTGCGACGGCCTCGACTGAATCCGGCACCAGTGCCGCGTCCGTCGTCACGGCCGCGAGGGCCGCGGCGTTCGCGCACGCGACGGCGACCGGTGTCACGCGGGGCGACGAACTCCGGGCCCAGGACGTGATGATCGACCCCGAGGGCGCACGCCATGTGCGGTTCATACGCACGCACCAGGGCATGCCGGTCCTCGGCGGCGACCTCGTCGTCCATCTGTCCCGCAGCCTGGCCTACACCGGAGTCACCCGGGCGGCCGGGCAGAGCGTCAAGCCCGCGACCGCGCGGGCAAAGCTGACGGCCGGTCAGGCCGAGGCGAAGGCCGCCGTCGTCGCCAAGGGTGACGCGGGCACCGCCGAACTCGTCGTGGATGCCCGGGACGGGGGAGCCGCGCTCGCCTACCGGATACCCGTCAGCGGCAGCAGCACCGCCGAGGCAACCGGCACCCGGACCGTCGTCGTCGACGCCGTCACCGGCACGGTCCGCAGCAACACCCCGGACAGCGACGAGTTCCTCTCGCCCAGACTGCTCGACACCCTGCGCGAGCGTGGCGAGACCCTGGACCCCGCCACCGGTACCGTCGTACAGCCGAGGTCCCTCGCGGCAGCCGCCGTGAGCCGTGCGGTCCACTACCCGGTCACCGCCTCGGGCACCGGCAGCTCCCTCTTCGTCGGCAAGGTGCCGCTCACTACCACCCGCACGGCGCGCACCAGTTACCTCCTCAAGGACCCGACGCGCTGGGGCACCGAGACCCGCGACGCCAAGGGGAAGGAACTGGAGAACTTCGCGCAGGGCAAGAAGTTCACCAGCACCACCGACAAGTGGGGCAACGGCGCGGTCTCACACCGCGACAGCGCCGCCGTCGACGCCCAGTACGGCATCACCAAGACCCTGGACTTCTACAAGAAGACCTTCGGCCGCAAGGGCATAGCGAACAACGGCAAGGCCGCCCGCGGCATGGTCCACTTCGGCAACAAGGTGGCCAACGCCTTCTGGGACTCGACCTGCGGCTGCATGCTCTACGGCGACGGCGACGGGGACATGTTCAAGAAGCCGCTCGTCGTCCTCGACGTCACCGGCCACGAACTCACCCACGGCGTCGTGGACGCCACCGCCAGGCTGGAGCCCACCCGTGTCGACGCGGACGGCAACCAGTACGGCGAGGCCGGCTCGCTGAACGAGTCCCTCGCGGACATCTTCGGCTCCAACGTCGAGTTCAGCGCCAACAACGCCAAGAACCCGCCGAACTACCTGATCGGCGAGAAGCTCGGCCTCGCCCAGAAGTTCCTGCGCCGCCTCGACCACCCCTCCCTGGACAAGCTGGAGGGCACGATCGACTACTGGTCGCCGCAGACGTACGACGCCGAGGTGCACGCGGGCTCCGGGGTCTCCTCGCACGCTTACTACCTCCTCGCGGAGGGCAGCGGCAGCAAGACGATCGGCGGCTTCGCCTACGACTCGCCCACCTACGACGGTTCGACGGTCACCGGCATCGGACGCGCCAAGGCCACGGCGATCTTCTACCGCGCGCTGACCCGCTACATGGTGTCCACCACCGACTTCCACGACGCGCGCACCGCGACCCTGAAGGCCGCGGCGGACCTCTACGGCGTGAACAGCACGGCGTACAAGACCGTCGACCAGGCCTGGGCCGCCGTGAACGTCACGGTCGCCAACACCCCTGCCGCCAGGCACTGATGACCGTCCGGGTGCCCTGCCACGAGCGGGGCACCCGGACGCCCGGCCTCAGATCCACTGCTTCTCGACCTCCTCGGACACCGTGAACACGGCCTCGCAGGAAGGACAACTGGCCTTCCCGAACACGTACGTCAACGCCGTCGCGACCTCCGTCTGCCCGAACGCGACCGCCTCGCCGTGCAGCCGCGCGCCGATGCCGTCGAGCCGGTCGGGCGTGGCCGGTACGAGCTCCGTGCGCCCCTCCGCGGCCTCCTTGTCGGCACCGGACACATAGTCACCGGCCGAGGTGAAGACGCCGTACGAGCCGAACGCGACGAACAGGCCCTCCTCGCACTCGGGGCACTCCAGGTCGTACTCCTCACTGTTCACTCCCTCCAGTGCCTCGGCCCACACCCCGCCGTCGTCCTCGAAGGCGAGCACGGCCATCTGCAGATAGACGAAGGTGTGCGCGTCCTGCCCCGGATCGGCGCGCAACGCCCGTGCCACATCCAGCAGTTGGGCTATCTCGCGCGCGTACCGCGCACGGCACTCCTCGTCCGGGTCCGTGGTGATCAGCCCGGCCATGGTGACCGCCTGTATCGCCTCGCCCGGCGCCCGGCCGAGCGCGATGTCAGTGAGCACGGGCAGCGCCGCCCAGCTCGCGTCGTACACCGAGCCCTGGTGGCACAGCGAGCCCCACAGCTCCTGCCACACGTCCTCGTCCTCGGTGCCACCGAGGCGCGCGAACAGGCCCGGGATGTTCGCGGCGCTGCCGTAGGCATGGGTCAGCTCGGACCAGTCGATCGTCGTCATACGGCGATTGTGCCGCCCGGCACTGACAACGAGGCCCCGGCAGGCATCAGTTCCGCTCAGGCGGCTCACAACTCGGCTTCGACAAATCCTGCTTCTTTTATTGACGACGGAAAAGAAGGGATCTAGGTTCCCGCCATGCGCTCGATCCCCCGTACCGAGTCGTTCCCGGCACACACGCCGGCCGTCTCCCAGGTCTTCACGACCGTGCTGTCCCACGGCCCCCTCACCCGACTTGAGGTGGCCCGCCGGGCGGGGCTGTCGGCGGCCGCCGTGACCAAGGCGGTCCGGCCGCTGATGGAGGCCGGGTACTTGGCGGAAGGCGCCGACCAGGACGCGCCCCCGGCACTCGGGCGGCCCGCGAGCCTCGTCCGGGTCGACGGCGGACGAGCGTTGTTCATCGGGGTCAAGGTGACCGGCGACGAGATCATCGGCGTCCTCGCCGACCTGTGCTGCCGCATCCGCGTCGCCCGCCATGTGCCGCTGACCGATCACGACCCCAAGGCTGTGCTGTCGTCGATCGCGGACCTGGCCCAGGAACTCCGCACCGAGGCGGACGACCTGGGCATCCGCGTGCTCGGCCTCGGCCTCGCGGTCTCCGGTGACGTGGACCGCGGTGAAGGGGTCGTCCGCTACTCGCCGTTCCTGGAGTGGCGTGACGTACGCCTGGCCGAACTGGCCGCCATGACAACGGGGTTGCCGGTCACCGTCGACAACGACGTGCGCGCCCTGACCGTCGCCGAACAGTGGTTCGGCGCCGGCGCCGGTCTCACGGACTTCGCCGTGGTGACCGTCGGTGCGGGCATCGGCTGCGGACTCGTCGTGCACGGCCAGGTCGTCGCGGGCGCCCACGGGGTGGCCGGGGAGATCGGGCACGTGGTCGTCGATCCCGCCGGGCCGCTCTGCCACTGCGGCAACCGCGGCTGCGTCGAGGCGATCGCCGGGGACGCAGCGATCCTCGCGCGCATCCGCGAGGTCACCGGCGTCCAAGTCGCCGACACCGCCGAGGCGTTGGCCCTCGCCCACCGCGGCGACGCCGGAGCGCGCGAGGTGTACGCGCGGGCCGGTGAGGCGATCGGCCGGGGCATCGCGACCGTGGTCAACCTGTTCGGCCCCGAACGGGTGATCATCTCCGGCGAGGGCCTGGCCGCCTACGACCTGTTCGCCGAGCAGATCCGTGACTCCTTCGCCGCCGCCGCCTTCGGCTCCGCCGCCCGGTGCGACGTACACACCCGTCCCCTGCCCTTCGACGAATGGGCACGCGGGGCCGCCGCCACCGCGATCCAGTCCTTCATCCGAGCCGCCGACTAGCCCGCACGCCCCTACTTGACTCCCGCCACACTCCTACCCGCACGAGGAGCCCGACGATGTACTCCCTCACGCCCGTCCGTGCCCTGAGAGCCATGGTGGTCCTGGCCCTGAGCGCAGGCTTCGCCACCTACCTCCCCGCCGCGCAGGCGGCCACTCCCACGGCGGACACCGCCACGGCTGTCGCGGCCAAGCCCTATATGGGCTGGTCGAGTTGGAGCATGCAGTCGTCCAAGTACCCGGGCCTCAACCCGGACGGCGACTACAGCTACCTCACCGAGGCGAACGTCACCAAGCAGACCGACGCGCTGGCCTCGAAGCTGAAGAAGTACGGCTACAACTACGTGAATATCGACGCCGGTTGGTGGCGCGCGAACGACTGGACGCCGGAGTACGACCAGTACGGCCGTCAGAAGGCTGATCCGAAACGTTTCCCCAGCGGCATGAAGGCCGTCGCCGACCGCATCCACTCCAAGGGCCTCAAGGCCGGCATCTACCTGCCGGCGGGCCTGGAGAAGGAGGCGTACAACAGCGGCAGGACGCCGATCTGGAACGCCGACGGCTGCACCACCGCCGACATCGTCTACAGCGACCTGCGCACCACCAACGGCTGGGACAGCTCGTACAAGCTCGACTTCTCGCGGCCCTGCACCCAGAAGTACATCGACTCGCAGGCCCAGTTGATCGCGGACTGGGGCTACGACTTCCTCAAGCTCGACGGTGTCGGCCCGGGGTCCGGAAAAAGCGGTGACCAGTACGACAACGTTGCCGACGTGGCCGCCTGGAACAAGGCCATCACCGCCGTCGGACGCCCGATCCACCTGGAACTGTCCTGGTCCCTGGACTACGGACACGCCGCCGACTGGAAGAAGTACTCCAACGGCTGGCGCATCGACACCGACGTCGAGTGCTACTGCAACACCCTTGTCAGCTGGGAGAATTCGGTCGACGACCGCTGGGACGACGCCCCGGCCTGGACCGGCCAGGCAGGCCCCGGCGGCTGGAACGACCTCGACTCCCTCGACGTCGGCAGCGGCGCGATGGACGGCCTGACGAAGGCGGAACGCCAGAGCTACGCGACCCTCTGGGCCGTGGCCAAGTCCCCGCTCTTCACCGGTGACGACCTCACCCGCCTCGACGACTACGGCCTCTCGCTGCTCACCAACCGCGAGGTCATCGGCGTCGATCAGAGCGACGCGCCGCCCGCGCGCCCGGTCACCCCGTCCGACGCCCAGCAGGTGTGGGCCGCGAAGAACCCCAACGGCACATACACAGTCGCCCTGTTCAACCTCGCCGACGCCCCCGCCGCCGTCTCCGCGAACTGGACGACCCTCGGCTTCACCGGCAAGGCCGCCGTCCGTGACCTCTGGAACCACGAGGACCTCGGCACCTTCACCAACAAGGTGACCGAGGCCCTGCCCGCCCACGGCTCCCGCCTCTTCACCGTCACCCCGCACGGCAGCGCCGTCACCACGACCGCCTACGAGGCCGAGGCCACCACGAACACCCTCTCCGGCAACGCCTCCGTCGCCGACTGCTCGGCCTGCTCCGGCGGCAAGAAGGTCGGCAACCTCTACGTCGGCGGCAAGCTCACCATCAACAACGTCGTCGCCGCCAAGGCCGGCACCTACCAGGTGAAGATCGCCTACGTCAGCGGCGACTCCCGCTCGGCGAGCATCTCCTCGAACGGCAACGCCGCCACCAGCCACAAGTTCCCGTCCACCGGCGACTGGGGGACCGTCGGGACGGTCAGCGTGCCGGTGACCCTGAAGGCGGGCGCCAACACGATCACCTTCGACAGCGGTTCGGGCTACGCGCCGGACATCGACCGCATCGACGTCCCCACGTCGGCCTGACCGAGCCACCAGGAGCCGCAATGAACCCCGAACCGTCCCCCCTGCTGCCCAGACGCGACCTGCTCGCCCTCGCCACCGCGACCGGCGCCCTGGCCGCCCTCCCGACCTTCACCGCCTCGGCCGCACCACAGCGCCCCGACGCCTCCACCGGCGACAACTCGGCCTACGGCGGCAGCGGTTCGCTCAACACGCTGTGGTGGCAGGCCCCCGCCGGCGACACCTCGATGATCGAACAGGGCCTGCCCGTCGGCAACGGCCGCCTCGGCGCCCTCGCGAGCAACGACTCGGGCCACGAGGTTCTCCTCGTCACCGACGCCACGATGTGGACCGGCGGCCTGAACGACACGCTCGACTCCGACGGTCAATTCCCGTACGGCCGCGCCGACTTCGGGTCCCTGACCCTGCTCGCCAAGCTCACGGTCGACATTCCCGACCACGACCTGGGCGCCGTCTCCGGCTACCGCCGCACCCTCGACCTCGACCGGGGCGTGGTGGGAGCCTCCTACGTCCGCTCGGGGGTGACGTACCAGCGGGAGATCTTCTCCAGCCGCCCCGACGACGCGATCGTCCTCCACTTCAGCCAGAACGGGGGCGGACGCTACACCGGCACGGTCACGCTGGAAGGGACGCACGGCGAGGCCGCCGCGACCTCTTTCGGCGGCACGTTCGCCAACGGCCTGAAGTACGGCGCCGCCGTCACCGCCTACGGCAGCGGCGGCAAGGTCACGGTCAGCGGCGCGAACATCACCTTCTCCGGCTGCAAGGACCTGACCGTCGTGGTCAGCGGCGGCACCAACTACGCGCCGGACCCCGCGCACGGCTACCGCGACCCCAAGGCCGACCCGCAGAAGCTCGCCCGCACCAAGGTCCGCGCCGCCGCCGAGCACTCGGCCGACACCCTGCTGCGCACCCATGTCGCCGACCACCGTGCGGCGTTCGGGACGTTCGGCCTCTCGCTCGGCGAGTCGACCGCCGACCAGCGCGCCCTCGACACCTGGGAGCGCATCCAGCTGCGCGCCACGAGCGGCGAGCCCGACCCCGAACTCGAAGCCGCCTACGTGCAGTTCGGCCGCTACCTCATGGTCGGCTCATCGCGCGGCAGCCTGCCCATGGGCCTCCAGGGGGTGTGGCTGGACGGCAACGACCCGGACTGGATGGGCGATTACCACACCGACATCAACATCCAGATGAACTACTGGATGGCCGACCGGGTCGGCCTGTCCTCGTGCTTCGACGCGTTCACCGACTACTGCGTCACCCAGGTGAAGGACTGGACCGAGCTGACCGGCAGGCTGTTCCAGGACTCCCGCAACCGCTACCGCAACACGTCCGGGAAGGTCGCCGGCTGGACCGTCGCCTTCTCCACCAACCCCTATGGCGGACTCGGCTGGTGGTGGCACCCGGCCGGCAACGCCTGGCTGAGCAACAGCCTCTGGGAGCACTACGAGTTCACGCACTCCCGCACCCACCTGGAGAAGATCTACCCCCTTCTCAAGGGCGCCTGCGAGTTCTGGGAGGCGCGGCTGGTCACCACCACCCTGGACAACGGCAAGGAGGTACTGGTCGCGGACCACGACTGGTCGCCCGAGCAGGGTCCGCAGGACGCCAGGGGCAACACCTACGCCCAGGAAGTGGTGTGGACCCTCTTCGGCAACTACGCCGCGGCGGCTGCGGAGTTGAAGCGGGACAGCGGGTTCGCGAACACGATCTCGGGCCTGCGCAGGCGTCTGTACCTGCCCGAGGTGAGCCCGAAGTCCGGCTGGCTGGAGGAGTGGATGTCACCCGACAACCTCGGCGAGACCACCCACCGCCACCTGTCCCCGCTGATCAACCTGTTCCCCGGCGACCGTATCCGCCCCGACGGCTCCACCCCGAAGGACATCGTCGACGGCGCCACCGCCCTGCTCACCGCGCGCGGCATGAACAGCTTCGGCTGGGCCAACGCCTGGCGCAGCCTGTGCTGGTCGCGCCTCAAGAACGCCGACAACGCCTACCAGTTGGTCGTCAACAACCTCCGCCCGTCGGAGAACGGCACCAACGGCACCGCCTTCAACCTCTTCGACATCTACGAGGTGGAACAGGGCCGCGGCATCTTCCAGATCGAGGCCAACTTCGGCACCCCGGCGGCCGTGACCGAGATGCTCCTGTACTCCCGCCCGGGTTATCTGGAGCTCCTGCCGGCCCTCCCGGACGCCTGGGCCGAGTCCGGCTCGATCACCGGGGCCGGCGCCCGCGGCGGCTTCGTCGTCGACCTGCGCTGGACGAACGGCAAGCCCACCGAGGTGAAGCTCCGCAGCGTCGGCGGTCGCACCACGACCGTCGCCCACGGCGGAAAGACCCGCACCGTGACCGTCGAGCCGGGCGGATCCGTCACGTTGAGGGACTTCGCCCGGTGAGCGCCGGACGGGCACGACTGCGCCGCACGGCCGCACTGCTCCTGCTTGCCGCCGCCTTCCAGGCCGGGCCCGCACACGCACAACCCCAGGCACCGGCGCAGGTGAAGGCATTGAAGAACCCGGCATCCGTCATCACCTGGGGAGCGAGCGCCGACCACCTGGGCGACGGAGTCGCCGACCGCAGCTACCGGCTGATCGTCCACACCAGCGTGGCCGGCACCGATCTGCGGATCCGGCTCTCCAACGCCTTCGGCGACCGGCCGCTGACCTTCGACGACGTCTACGCCGGTGTGCAGCAGACGGGCGCCGCGCTCGTCCCCGGCTCCAACCGGCGGCTCACCTTCGACGGCGCGAAGTCGGTCACGATCCCCGCGGGCGAGGTCGTCTACAGCGACCCGCTGTCCGGCAGGCTGCCCGCCGCGACCAACCTGGTGGTCAGCATCCACACCCCGGACGCGGCGGGCCCGGCGACCGGCCACGGCATGGCGATGCAGACGTCGTACGCCACCCAGGGCGACCACACCGGTGAGGAAGGCGCCGCGGCGTGGACGGACACCACCGGCTCCTGGTACTACCTCGACGCCGTCTCCGTACGGCCGAGCGCGGGCATCGGCGCGGTGGTCACGCTCGGCGACTCCATCACGGACGGCTGGGCGTCCACGACGGACCTCAACCGGCGCTGGCCCGACTACCTGGCCCGACGCCTCCAGAAATCCGACACGGCCGTCAAGGGCGTGGCCAACGAAGGGATATCCGGCAACAAGGTCCTGGCCGACGGCGCCGGGCAGAGCGCCCTGAACCGGTTGCAGCGCGATGTGCTGTCCCAGCCCGGCGTCCGCACCGTGTTCCTCTTCGAGGGCGTCAACGACATCAAGGCGCACACCGGCGTCACCGCCCAGGACCTGATCGCCGGCTACCGCGAGATCATCGAGCGGGCGCACGCGGCCGGGAAGTGTGTCGTCGGCGCCACGGTCGGACCGTTCAAGGGCTGGCCCGAATGGGATCCGGCGGCCGAGGCGGTACGCCAGGAGGTCAACCAATTCATCAGGAGCAGCGGGGAGTTGGACGCCGTCACCGACTTCGACCACATCCTCCGCAGCCCCTACGACCAGGAGAGGATGCTCCCCTTCCTCGACGGCGGCGACCACATCCACCCCAACGACAAGGGGATGGCGGCCATGGCCGACGCGGTCGATCTCAAGAGCCTCGACTGCGCCAAGTGAAAGTCGGCGTCAGCCGGACGCCGTCGCCTCCGGGGTGATCAGCCCCTGGCGGTAGGCGATCGCCACCGCCTCCGTACGGCTCGCGGCGCCCAGCTTCGCGAGGATGTTGGAGACGTGGACGCTCGCCGTCTTGCCGGTGATGAACAGCTCCTCGCCGATCTGACGGTTGCTGCGGCCCAGCGCGAGCAGCCGCAGCACGTCCCGCTCGCGGGCCGTCAGCGGCGAGGGGCGGTCGCCGGCGTCCGGCGCCGGGTCGCCCAGGCGGCCACGGCGGATCAGCGTGTCCACCTTCGCGAGCAGGGGCACGGCGCCGAGCCGGGCGGCCGTCTCCCGCGCGGCGCGGGCCTGGGCGGCCGCCTCCTCACGGCGGTCGGCCGCCAACAGGGCCTCGGCGAACCGGAATTGGCAGCGCGCCCGCTCGTAGACATCGCCATAGTCGAACGCGGCCACCGCCTTCTCCCAGGCCGCCGCGTCCGGTCCGGTGGCCACCCGTATCCACTCGGCCTCGGCACGGGCCAGCCACGCCTGTCCTTCCGGCCCCTGGGGCCGGGCGTCGCCGCCCGCGGCGGCCACCGACCGGGCCAGCTCGACGAGTTCCGTCGCGGAGTCCGTCCAGCGGCGCACCCCCGCCTCGTCGCCCGTCAGCCGCAGCGCGGCGGCCCGGTCGGCGACCGCGGCCAGGGCGAGGGCGGCGAGCCGGACCGTGAGGTCGGGGCGCCGGCCGGAGTCGTCGGTGAGGGCGGCGACCGCGGTACGCAGGTGCTCGACGGCCGTCTCCGGGTCGCCCTGGACGGCGGCGGCATCGATGAGCACGATGGCCGCCACCATCGCGGCCATCCAGTCGAACGGCCCGTCCAACAGGGCCCGGGCCCGCTCCACGGCCCCCAAGTCCCCGCGCGCCAGCGCCACATACAGCGCGGGTCCCATGGTGAAACCGCCCGCGTGCGGCAGCACTTCCGCGTCGCTCGCGGCCACCTCCACGCACTCGTCCCAGCGGCCCAGCGTGTACAGCACCAGGAGCTGGAGATAGCGCATTTCCAGCGGATACGGCGACGAGAGCAGCCCGGCGCGACGGGCCCGGTCCAGTCCCTCGGCGAGCCAGGGCAGCGACTCCTCCAGGTCACCGGACTCGAAACTGCCGATGGCGAGATGGAACAGGGCGCGCATCTCCACAGGCGCGTGCCCGGCCTGCCGGGCCAGTTCGCGGGCCTGCGCGAGCCGCTCCCGGCCCTCCCGGGTGCGCCGGCCGCCCTTTTCGAGCGTGGCCAGCGAGATCAGCAAGTCGGCCCGGGCATCGACCAGCTGGAGCTCCTCGGCGGTGCGCAGGGCCTGGCGGGCGATCCGCAGCGCGATGCCGTCCTCGCCGACCTGGCGCGCCGCCAGCACATGGGTGGCCGCCGCCCACACCCAGGTCCGGGAGGGCGGTTCGGCGGGGATCATCGCCAACGCCTCGCTGCTGTACGCGAACGCGGCCGTGAGGCTGTCGACGCCCATCAGATTGCCGGCCAGCGTGTAACGGACCCGGGCGGCCAGCTCGGAGTCCGTGTCCTGGCCGATCCCGGCGAGCGCGGACCGGGTGAGGGAGACCGCGCGGTGCGCGTCCCCGGCGTGGGCGGCCGCCGCCGACGCGCGCAGGGTGAGGGTCACACTGCCGATGCCCTCGCCGGAGGGCCGGGCCGCGGGGTCCACCGACGACCACAGATCGAGGACGGTTTCGAGATGCCGTAGCTCCTCGGCGGGCGCGCCGACGCGCTGGGCGTGGTCCGCGGCCTCCAGGGAGGCGGCCAGTGCCTCGGCCAGGTCGTGGCTCTCGCGGTAGTGGTGGGCACGCTCCGCCGCGCTCTCGGCCGGGTGGCCGCGTGAGGCGAGGAGGCGGGCGAACGCGCCGTGCTGCCGGGAGCGCTCGCCGGGGAGCAGGTCGGCGTACACCGCCTCGCGGGCGAGCGCGTGCCGGAAGGAGTACGTGTCGGCGTGCCCGGGGACCAGGAGCTGCCGTTCGACGGCCTCGCGCAGCGCCGACTCCAGCTCGTCCTCCGGGAGTTGGACCGCGTCACGCAGCAGGTCGTACTCGACACGGCGTCCGGCGACGGCGGCGGTGCGGAGCACCTGCTGGGCGGTGTCGGAGAGTTGCTCGAAACGGATCAGCAGGACGTCGGCCAGTCCGCTCGGCACCCCGCCCGCCTCCATGTCGCTCGCCGCTAGCAACTCCTCGGCGTAGAAGGCGTTTCCCTCGGCGCGCTCGACGATCCGGCGGACCGTGCCGTCCGGCACCGGGCCCGTGCGCAGCGCGCGCACCAGCCGGGCGACCTCCGCGTCCCCCATGGGCCGCAGCTCCAGGCGGTCCACGGCGGGCAGCCGGACCAGCTCGGCCAGCAGGGGCCGTAGGGGATGGCGGCGGTGGAGGTCGTCCGCGCGGTACGACGCGAACACCGCGAGGCGGTGCGTGGGCGTGCCGCCCGCCGGGCGCTGGAGGATGCCGCGGCTGAGCAGGAAGCGGAGGAGGTCGGGGAGGACTGGTCGGCCCAGTGCAGGTCCTCCAGGACCAGGAGCAGGGGAGCGATGTCGGAGAGGTCGGCGAGCAGTCCGGCGATGCCCTCGAAGAGCCGCAGCCGGCCGCCCGCGTCCCGCGCCGCGTCCGAACCGGCGCCCAGCAGCCGGTCGACCGCCGGATGGGCGGCCAGCGCGGCCGCGAACCGCTCGTCGTCGGCGAGGACACCGAGGATCTCGGTGAAGGGGAGATAGGGCAGACCGACGTCACCGAGGTCGACGCAGTGCCCGGTGAGGACCGTCATCCCGGCGGTCGCGGCCCGCCCGGCGATCTCGTCCAGGACCCGGGTCTTGCCGACGCCCGCGTCCCCGGCGATCAGCACCGCCCCCGCCGTACCCGCGCGGGCGCGCTCCAGCACACCGGCGAGGCGGGCGAGTTCCTCGTCCCGGCCGATGAGCGGCGCTGCTGCCACGGATGACGTCACGCCCCCATCCTGGCACGCGCCACCGACAACGCACCTGGCCACCGGGCGGGAGACGGCCCCCGCCCGGCGGGCCGGGGCTCAGCGCAGGGTCTCGGCCCAGTTCGCCGGAACGCGGCCCGCGGGACCCGGTACCGGCTGGTCCTTCGGGTGGCTCAGCGGGGCGGTGAGCTCGGGACCGGAGTCGTAGAGCTCGGAGGTGGTGAAGTTCCAGAACCAGTCCTCGCCCGGCTCGTAGCTCTGGATGAACGGGTGTCCCGTGGACTGGTAGTGGGCCGTGGCGTGCTTGGCGGGGGAGTCGTCGCAACAGCCGATGTGGCCGCACTGCGCGCACCGCCGGAGATGGAACCACCAGCCGTCGGCCGCGTCGCACTCCACGCAACCGGCGCCGCTCGGCGGGACGGCGGGGTCGATTCCGGTGATGTCGCTCATGCGGACTCCTCGGGCGTCTCGTTGTCGACGGCGGTGAGGGGGAGCAGGACCTGGAAGCGGGTGTCGCCCGGCACCGACTCCACCTGGAGGGTGCCGTGGTGCTTGTTGACGACGATCCGCCAGGAGATGTCCAGACCGAGCCCCGTGCCCTCGCCCACCGGCTTGGTGGTGAAGAACGGATCGAAGATACGGCTGCGGATCTCCTGCGGCACACCGGGCCCCGTGTCACGGAACTCCACCATCAGCTGATCGCGCACCAGCGCCGTCCGCACCGTCAACGTGCCTTCCCCGCCCGTGCTGTTGATGGCGGAGACCGCGTTGTCGATCAGGTTGGTCCACACCTGGTTGAGCTCGGCCGGGTAGGCCGGGATCTTCGGGAGCGTGCGGTCGTAGTCCTTGACCACCTTGATCCGGTCGCCGAGCTTCGCGCCGAGCATCAGCAGGGTGCTGTCGAGGAGTTCGTGCACATCGGCGACCTGGTAGGGCGCGCGGTCCAGCTGCGAGTACTGCTTCGCGGCGCCGACCAGATTGGAGATGCGGGTCGTGGAGTCCTCGATCTCCGTCATCAGAAGCTCGGTCTCGACCGTGTAGCTGAGCCAGCCGACGGCCGCCTGCAGGACGTCCTCGTCCACGGCCGCCGCGACCTGGTCGAGCCAGTCGATGTCGAGACCGGCCTGCACGAAGGTGGGCGCGATCTGCCAGGCCTGCATGATGCCGTGGTCGTCGAGCCAGTCCGTGAGCGCGTCCTCGCGGTCCGAGGCCTCCAGGGGGCTCAACGTCGGGGCCTTGGCGACCCGTTCGGCCGTGCGCTCCTGGATGTCGATGAGGTTCGCGAGGGCCTCCCGCGAGTACGGGCCGGAGGAGATGACCCGCAGCTTGTGCCGCATCTTCGCCACCCGCTCGCGCAGCGTCGAGGTGGCCCGGACGGCAGCGGCGGCCGGGTTGTTGAGCTCGTGCGTCAGCCCGGCCGACAACGAGCCCAGCGCCAGCAGCCGTTCACGCTGGCTGATCGCCAACTGACTGCTCTTCTGGCCGAAGAAGAGCCCCTCCAGCAGATGGACCGCCATCGGGAACCACTCGCTCATGATGGCCGCGAACGTCTCGGCGGGCAGCACGAAGAACCGCGTCGGCTCCGTCACCCGCATCGAGTTCAGGTACACCTGCTGCACCCGGTCCCCGATGTAGGCCTGCATCGCGCCCGTGTACACGCCGCGCTGCGAGGTCCGTGCGACTTCGACGTCGTCGCCGCCGACCCGCCGCGACAGCACGACGGTGCCCTCGATCATGACGTAGAAGCAGGTCGCGGGGTCGCCCTCGGTGTAGACGGGCCCGGCCTCGAACTGCTCCACCTGCCCGTCGCAGCACAGTCGGCCGAGCTGCTCCGGTGTCAGCTTCTCGAACAGGAACAGCGTGCCGATCTCCTGCGGGCTGCACGGCAGTACCTGCCCGCTCATGACTGCTCCAGGTAGCGGTGGACGAGCATCACGGCCATGGCTCCCTCTCCGACGGCGGACGCGACGCGTTTCGCGGACTCGGCGCGCGCGTCGCCCGCCACGAACACGCCGGGAATGTTGGTCTCCAGGTGGTACGGCGCCCGGTCCAACTCCCAGCTCGCGGGCGGCTTTCCGTCCACGGTGAGGTCCGGCCCGGACAGGATGAACCCGCGCTCGTCCCGCAGCACCGACCCGTCCAGCCAGTCGGTCAGCGGGGCCGCGCCGATGAACACGAACATCCACTGCGCGTCGACGAGTTCGGTGTTTCCGCTCTCGGTGTCGCGCAGCGTGAGCTGCTCCAGATGGTCGCTGCCGTGCGCGGCGTCGACGACCGTGCCGGTGCGCACCGAGATGTTCTCGGCCTCGTTGATCTGCTGGATCAGGTAGTACGACATCGACGCGGCCAGCGAGCCCCCGCGCACCAGCAGCGTCACCGACTTGGCGCCCCGGGACAGGTACATCGCCGCCTGGCCCGCCGAGTTGGCGCCGCCGACGATGTACACGTCGTGCCCCTGGCAGGAGGCCGCCTCGGTCAGCGCCGAGCCGTAGTAGACCCCGCAGCCCGTCAGGTCGGGCGTGCCGGGCGCCTCCAGCTGCCGGTACGACACTCCGGTCGCCAGGATCACGCTGTGCGCGGCGACCGCCGAGCCGTCCGCGAACCGTACGACGCGTGCGGAGCCGCTGACCTCAAGTCCCGTGACCTCGCGGGCGGTCAGGATCTCGGCGCCGAACTTTCCGGCCTGCCGCCGTGCCCTGTCGGTGAGTTGAGCCCCGGACACCCCGTCCGGGAACCCGAGGTAGTTCTCGATGCGCGAACTCTGCCCGGCCTGCCCACCGGTCGCCGACCGCTCGACGAGAACGGTCCGCAGCCCTTCCGAGGCCCCGTACACGGCCGCGCCGAGCCCGGCCGGGCCGCCGCCGATGACGACGAGGTCGTAGAAGTCGGCCGTCGGGGTGGTCGCGAGCCCGACCTCGGCGGCCAGCTCGGTCGCCTCCGGCTCGACCAGCACGTTCCCCTCGGCGGTGATGACGAGCGGCAGCCGCTGCCCGTCCTGCCCCGCGGCCGACAGCAGCCGCAGTCCCTCCGGGGTGTCGGCCGAGTACCAGCGGTACGGCACCTGGTTGCGGGCCAGGAACTCCCGCACGTCCGAGGAGCGCGCCGACCAGCGGTGCCCGACCACCTTCGTGGCGGGCACGGGCCGGTAGTCGCTGTTCCGCCAGGCCTCCAGGAGGTCGTCCAGGACCGGGTAGAGCTTCTCCTCCGGCGGGTCCCACGGCTTCAGCAGATAGTGGTCGAGGTCGACGACGTTGATCGCGTCGATCGCCGCGTCCGTGTCCGCGTACGCGGTCAGCAGCACCCGGCGCGCGCCCGGGTAGACGTCGAGGGCCTGCTCCAGGAACTCGATGCCGTTCATCTGCGGCATGCGGTAGTCGGCCAGGATCACGGCCACGAGATCCCCGCGCAGCTTCAGCTCACGCAACGCGTCCAGCGCGGACTCGCCGGACTCCGCGCGCACGATCCGGTACGACTCGCCGTAGCGCCGCCGCAGGTCACGGGCGACGGCACGGGACACTCCCGGATCGTCGTCCACGGTCATGATGACGGTCCGCGCGGCTTCGGCGGCCTGTGCCATACGTCTCCCACCCCGAGTGGTCGGCTTCACGGCACGGCGGCGCCGTTGACACCGCGCCGGCTCCCCACCATCGTATGGTCGATCGCCGTGTCGCGCTCCGCTACACCCGAGACGGGGGCCTCAGGGGCGCCGGGAGCGCAACACGCAGAACTCGTTCCCCTCCGGGTCCACCAGCACCACCCACGACTGCGAGCCCTGCCCGACGTCCGCGGTCCGCGCGCCCAGGGCCAGCAGCCGGATCACCTCGGCCTCCTGGTCGTCGGGCCGGAAGTCCAGATGCAGCCGGTTCTTGACGGTCCTGCGCTCGGGCACCGGCACGAACAGCAGCCCCGGCAGCCGTTCCGGCTCCGGCCGGATCTCGAACTCGTCCGGCGCCTCGCCCACCACCACCCACCCGAGGGCCTCGGCCCACCAGCGTCCCAGCGCGACGGGGTCGGCCGAGTCCACCACTACCTGCTCCCACTCCAAGGTCATGCGGGCACCGTAGTGAAGACTGGGCCGACACACGTGACCGCACCACCGGGAGGCCACCGCATGACACGACCGATCACCGCAGGGGTCGACGGATCGGCGGAGAGCCTCGCCGCACTCGCCTGGGCGGGCCGGGAGGCCGTACGGCGGGGGCTGGCGCTGCGGGTCGTGCATGTCTGGCGGTACGAGGAGCACCAGGCCCTCGACGCGGGGGACCGGGACACCCAGGACCGCTGGGTACGGGACGCGGCTGCCGAGGCCACTCGGACGGTCGCCGAACGCCACCCGGGCCTCGACGTCACCACCGACGTCCTGGAGGGCGACCCCGTCGACACGCTGACCGCCGCCGCTGCCGACGCCGAACTCCTGGTCCTCGGCTCACGCGGCCACGGCCCCGTCGTCGGTTTCCTGCTCGGTTCCGTCGGCCAGCAGGTCATCGCCGATTCCCCGCGGCCCGTCGTGCTCGTCCGCGCCGGGGACGAGGCCGCCGGGGAGGCGGCGGGGCGCGAGATCGTCGTGGGTCAGCACGGGAACCCCGAGGACAGCGCCGCCGCGCTGGGCTTCGCCTTCGAGACGGCGGCGGCGCGGGGAGCGACGGTCCGTGCCGTACGGGCGTGGACCCTGCCGCCGGTGTTCGCCTACAGCCCCGCCTCCATGAAGCTTCTCGACGACGCCGGAGGCCTGGAACCGTACGAGAAGAAGGGCCTCGCCGAGGCGCTGGAACCGTGGCGGAAGCGCTTCCCCGACGTGCCCGTGGTCGAGCACGTGGAGATCGGCAGCGCTGGCCAGGTCCTGCTCTCCGTCGCGGGGCGCGCCCAGTTGATGGTCGTCGGGCGGCGCGCCCACCGTACGGCGGTGGGCGCGCGGATCGGCTCGGTCGCGCACGGGGTGCTGCACCACGCGGAGTGCCCGGTGGCCGTGGTGCCGTCGCCGGAGGCTTCCTGAGGGTCAGGCGCCCGCGGCCGGGGTGAACGCGGTGCGGAAGCGGTCCAGGGCGCGTTCGCTGTCGCCGTCCGAGGCCCAGGCCTCCATCGCGACCGTGCCGTCGTAGCCGATGTCGGCGAGGGCGCGGGCGATCGCCGGGTAGTTGATCTCGCCGGTGCCGGGCTCCTGGCGGCCGGGTACGTCCGCCACCTGGATCTCGCCGATCAGGTCCGACTCGTGGGCCTTGCGGACGAGTTCGATGAGGTTCCCCTCGCCGATCTGCGCGTGGTACAGGTCCAGGTTCATGCGCAGGCCGGGCCGGTCCACCGCTTTGACCAGGGCCAGGGTGTCGGCGGCCGTCGCGAACGGTACGCCCGGGTGGTCGACCGCGGCGTTGAGATTCTCCAGCGTGAACGTGACCCCGTTGCTCTCGCCCAGTTCGGCGAGGCGGGTCAGGGTGCGGTGGGCGGCGATCCACATCGCGCCCGTGGGCTCGCCCGTCACCGGAACCACCGGCAGGCCCTCGGAGTCCAGCCCCGTGCCGTGCAAGTTCAGCCGGGGGCAGCCCAGTTGATCGGCGGCCTTCACCGACTCCTCGGCGGTGCGCAGGAGTTCGGCGGCGCCCGACTCGTCCGTGAGGCTGCCCCGGATGTAGCCCGTCATCGACGAGAACTCGGCCGGGGTCCGGGTGAGCGCGTCCAGGTCGTGCCGGGTCCAGTCCCAGATCTCGACCTGGAAGCCGGCCTCGTGGATGCGCCGCGCCCGCTCGTGGATCGGCAGGTCCCGGAAGACCATCTCGGCACAGACCGCCAACGTGTACATGACTGCTCGCCCTCTTCTAGAACGTTCTAGATGGCAGTAGTACGCCACTGCTGGATTCCTGTGTCAAGCCTTCGCCGGGCATGTTTCTAGAACGTTGCAGTACCGTCGGAGCAGGCCCTTTGGGGCGGCTACCATCCCCTGACGGAACGACACCTCTACCGGAAGGACCACCGTGCCGACCACCCCCGCGGTCCCCGACGGAAAGCGGCCCACCCTGGCCCATGTCGCGGCCCGGGCGGGCGTGTCCGTCGCGCTGGTCTCCATCGTGATGCGCGGGGCCTACGGCGCGAGCGCGACCACCCGCGAGCGGGTGCTCAAGGCCGCCGAGGAGATCGGCTACCGGCCCGACACCCGGGCCAGGGTGCTGCGCAGCAACCGCTCACGCCTCCTCGGCGTGCAGTTCGGACTGCGCCACCCCTTCCACACCGACCTGGTCGAGGGCATCTACGCCGCCGCCGAACCCGCCGGCTACCAGGTCGCCCTGAGCGCGGTCGCCCCGTCGCGCGGTGAGCGGCAGGCCGTGGAGGCGCTGCTCGCCGACCGGTGCGAAGCCCTCGTCCTGCTCGGCCCCGAGGTCCCGGCCGCCCGCCTCGCGCACCTGGCTACCCAGGTCCCCGTCGTCTCGGTGGCCCGAAGGCTGAGGCCCGTCCCACCGGCCGTGGACGTCGTCCGCACCGCCGACGACGAGGGCGCCCGGCAGGCCGTGGACCACCTGGTCGCGCTCGGCCACCGCGCCGTCGCCCACATCGACGGCGGCCGCGCGCCCGGCGCCGCCGACCGCCGCCGCGGCTACCGCACCGCGATGCACCGCCACGGCCTCGACGACCACGTCCGTGTCCTGCCCGGCGGACCCACCGAGGACGACGGGGCACGGGGCGCTCGCACCCTGCTGGCCGAAGCCCCGACGTCCCGGCCCAGCGCGGTCCTCGCCTTCAACGACCGCTGCGCCACGGGAGTCCTCGACACCTTCCTGCGGGCCGGGGTGTCCGTCCCCGGCGAGATCTCCGTGGTCGGCTTCGACGACACCAGCCTGTCCCGGCTCGCCCACATCGACCTCACGACCGTCGCCCAGGACATTCCGCGCCTCGCGGAACTCGCCGTCGGCCGCGCGATCGCCCGCCTGGACGGCGAGGCCGTACCGGACGGCGAGAGCGTGGTCGCGCCGCGCCTGGTCGTCCGCGGCACCACGGCCCCGCCCGCCACGGACTGACCCGGATCACTCCGGTGTCGTCGGCTCCAGGGTCTCGCGCACCTTCGGCAGGATGTTCTTGAGATAGTCCTCGACCGCCGTGTCCAGCCCGATGTCGTGCTGGGCGTGCTCGGACAGGTACCAGCGGTGTTCCAGCAGCTCGTGGTAGATCTCGGCCGGGTCCATCGAGCCGCGCAGCTCCAGCGGTACGGCACGCACGGTGGGCCGGAACACGTCCCGCACCCACCGGTGTGCGAGCACCTCGGGCCGGGCGGCGAGCGGGTCGCCCGGGGAGTAGTCGTCCTGGGTGGCCATCCAGGACTCCAGGTCGTTGAGCAGCCGCCGCGCCTGGTTCTCCTCGGCGTCCAGGCCGGTCAGGCGCAGCAGTTGACGCTGATGGTGGCCCGCGTCGACGACCTTCGGCACGAAGGTCACCGTGTCGCCGTTGGAGGAGTGCTCGATCTGCATCTCGGCGACGTCGAAGCCGAGTTCATTCAGGCGCCGGATCCGGCGTTCGATGAAGTGGTACTTGCCCGCCGGGTACACCGAGACGCGGGTCAGCTCCTCCCACAGACCCTGATAGCGGGCGCAGATCTCCATGCCGAACTCGATCGGGTCGACGGACGGGTGCAGCGCCCCGGACGCCTCCAGGTCGAGCAGCTCCCCGCTGATGTTCACGCGGGCGAGGTCGAGGTCGTAGTCCCGCTGTCCGTTGCTCAGCTGCGGGTGCAGATCGCCGGTCTCAGCGTCCACCAGATATGCGGCGTACGCGCCCGCGTCCCGCCGGAACAGCGTGTTCGACAGCGAGCAGTCGCCCCACGCGAAACCGGCCAGATGCAGCCGCACCAGCAGCACCGCGAGCGCGTCCATCAGCCGGTGCATGGTGGCCGGGCGCAGCGTCGTCTCGAACATCGAGCGGTACGGCATCGAGCCGCCCAGGTGCCGGGTGATCAGCACCGGTTCCAGCGGCTCGCCGGCGGCGTCGACGCGTCCGGTGACCACGGCGAGCGGGTCCACCGCCGGGATGCCGAGCCGGTCCAGGTCGCGCAGCAGCTCGTACTCGCGCAGCGCGGGCCGTTCGGCGAGCTCCTTGACGGCTATGACCTCGCTGCCGGCGCGGGCGTAGCGCACGACGTGGCGCGAGATGCCGCGCGGCAGCGGCACCAGGTACTCGTCGGGCCACTGCTCCAGGGGGACATCCCAGGGCAGCTCCAGCAGGAGGACCGGATGCTCCGGGTTGGTCGCGTTGATCTGCAGTGCCATGGGGTGACCTTAGATCGCGTGTTCGCGGGCGCGCTGCGCCGCCTCACGGACCGGACCGGTGTGCAGGGGGCCGTGGCCGGGCAGCAGTGTCTCCGCGTCCAGCGCTTCGAGGATGTCCAGCGAGGCCACGGCGCGCTCGCGCTCGTGATGGAACATGGCCGGCAGCAGCTGCGGCCCCTTGATCCGCGAGGTCGGGTGGCCGCTCACCAGGGCGTCCCCGGAGATCACGATCCCGCGCTCCGGGAGATGGAACACGCAGTGCCCGCTCGTGTGGCCGGGGGTGTGCACGGGGACGGGCCGGCCGGGCAGGTCGAGCGGGCCGCCCGCGCCGGGGAACGCCTCGGCCGCGGCGACCGGATGCTGCTCGGTGCCGCCGACGCGCATCGCGTGAACCACCCAGGGCAGCACTCCCGGACGCCAGGCGTTCTTCAGGACCGTCCCCACACTCACCTGCTGGAGGAACTCCCTGCGGGCGTGCGGCACTTCGGCCTCGTGGAGCAGGACCGGCGTGCCGTGGGTGTCGCGCAGGTACGCCGCCGAGCCGAGGTGGTCGTTGTGGGCGTGCGTGATCAGCACCGCCTGGACCGCCTTGGGTGAACTGCCCACCTGGGCAAGGGAGTCGAGCACGAGCTGACGGTCGCCGGGGTATCCGGTGTCCACCAGCGTGGCCGCGTCACCGTCCGTGAGGATCACCCAGTTGGTGTTGCTGCCGTGCACCAGATAGGTGCCGTCGGCGACTTGGCGTACCTCTGCCCGCATGACCGTCCCCTCGTACGCGGTGGTGCTCGACGGGGGACAGCCAACCAGACGCCCGCCGGGCGGGCGCGGGCGGGCGGGGGAAGCCGCCTCCGGCGCCGTCCGCCGGGGGCGGCCCCCGCGCGCATCCGAAGCGGCCGCCTCTCCGCCTCAGTGCACGCCGTGCGGGCGGAACTGCACGCTGATGCGCGGTCCCGCGGCGCGAGTGGTCTTGGGGACGCAATGCTCCCAGGTCCGCTGACAGGAGCCGCCCATCACGATCAGATCGCCGTGCCCGAGGGGGCGCCGCACCGACTCGCCGCCGCGCACGGGGCGCAGCAGCAGGTCGCGGGGCGCGCCCACGGAGAGGATCGCCACCATCGTGTCCTCACGGGCACCCCGCCCGATCCGGTCGCCGTGCCAGGCGACACTGTCCCGGCCGTCGCGGTAGTAGCAGAGCCCGGACGTGGTGAAGGGTTCGCCCAACTCCCGTACGTAGTACGCCGAGAGCGCGTCCCGGGCCTCGGCCAGCACCGGGTGGGGGAGCGTGTCGTCCGCGCCGTAGTAGGCGAGCAGTCGCGGTACGGCGACGACCTGGTCGTACATCTGACGGCGCTCGGCGCGCCACGGCACCTCGGCGGCCAGCTCCTCGAACAGGGCGTCGGCTCCCGCGAGCCACCCGGGCAGCACGTCGATCCAGGCGCCGAGCCCCAGTGCCGTACGGCGTGTCCCGCCGAGGGGGCCGAGGCGGAGCTGGTCGGTCTGGTCGAAGAGGGAGCCCTGGAGGTGGTGCGCGGTCATGAGACCAGCGTACTCCTTATTCGAATATCTGTTCCCATTCGGTGGCGACTCTCTTCGGGGCCCCGGTTCCTTGGGGTCCCACCCCTTTGGATACATCGGTGTATCGGATACATTCACGTATCGAACGAAGGACGCGGAGGTCCGGACATGGTGGCGGAGGCGACGGCCAAGCGTGTGACCAGGCGTCGGGTCCGCACGCGCGCCAATCTGCTGGACGCCGCGTTCGCCGTGTTCGCGGCGAAAGGGTTCGGGCGGGTCTCCATCGAGGAGGTCTGCGAGGCCGCCGGTTACAGCCGGGGCGCGTTCTACTCGAACTTCGGCAGCCTGGACGAGCTGTTCTTCGCGCTCTACCGGGACCGCGCCGAGCTGATCGCCGACCAGGTGGCCGGCGCCTTCGCGCTCGACGGGCCCGACCTCGATGTGCCCACCGCGGTGGACCGGGTCACCGACGTGCTGCTGCTCGACCTGGACTGGCTGCTGGTCAAGACCGACTTCCTGGTGCACGCGGCCCGGGACCCGGCCGTCGCCCAGACCCTCCTCGACCACCGGGCACGGCTCCGCGGCGCGATCGCCGACCGGCTCACCCGAGCGCGCGCACACACTCAACTGCCCGCCGTACTGGGCGACATCGACGGCGCCGCCCACGCGGTGATCGCCGCGTACGACGGAGTCACCACCCAACTGCTGCTGGACAAGGACGCCGTGCGGGCGCGTTCCTGGCTCAAGCAGTTGCTCACCGCGCTGCTGACCGACGGCAGCAACACCCCTGAATGACAACCCACTTGTGAATGACAACCCACTTGAGAAGGGCAACGTCGCCATGGATGCGGACGTCATCGTCGTCGGAGCCGGGCTGGCCGGTCTGGTCGCGGCCCACGAACTGACCAGCCGGGGACGCCGGGTCGCGCTCGTCGACCAGGAGAACGCCAACAACCTGGGCGGGCAGGCGTTCTGGTCCTTCGGCGGACTGTTCCTCGTCGACTCGCCGGAACAGCGCCGCCTCGGCATCAAGGACTCCTTCGACCTGGCCTGGAACGACTGGCAGGGCAGCGCCGGCTTCGACCGCGTCGACGACGAGGACTCCTGGGCGGTGCGCTGGGCGCGCGCCTACGTCGAGTTCGCGGCCGGCGAGAAGCGGACCTGGCTCGACGGACACGGCATCAAGCTGCTGCCCACGGTCGGCTGGGCGGAACGCGGCGACCTGCGCGCCCACGGACACGGCAACTCCGTTCCGCGTTTCCACGTCACCTGGGGCACCGGCACCGGAGTCGTCGAACCCTTCGTGAACCACGCCAGGCAGGCAGCCCGTGACGGACTGCTCACCTTCTACTACCGCCACCAGGTCGACGAGTTGGCGGTGGAGGAGGGCGAGGCGCGCGGCGTCCGCGGCACGGTCCTCGCCGAGGACAACGCGGCCCGGGGCGTCTCCTCCAGCCGCGAGGCGATCGGCGCGTTCGAACTCACCGCGCAGGCCGTGATCGTCACCACCGGCGGCATCGGCGCCAACCACGACATCGTCCGCCAGTACTGGCCCGAGCGCCTCGGCACACCGCCCGCCGAGATGGTCACCGGCGTCCCGGCCTACGTCGACGGCCGGATGCTCGACATCAGCGCCGAGGCGGGCGTACGCCTGGTCAACCGCGACCGCATGTGGCACTACACCGAGGGCCTGCAGAACTGGGACCCGGTCTGGCCCGGCCACGGCATCCGCATCCTGCCCGGCCCGTCGTCCCTGTGGTTCGACGCCCTCGGCCGCCGCCTGCCCGACCCGTGCCTGCCGGGCTACGACACCCTCAACACCCTCAAGTACCTGCGCACGACCGAGGACTTGGCAGAACACGACCACTCCTGGTTCATCCTCACCCAGAAGATCATCGAGAAGGAGTTCGCGCTCTCGGGCTCCGAGCAGAACCCCGACATCACCGCCAAGGACAAGAAGGCGGTCCTGCGCGACCGGCTCCTCGGCAAGGGCGCCCCGGGACCGGTGGACGCCTTCCTGCGCAAGGGCGCGGACTTCGTGACCGCCGGCAACCTGGAGCAACTGGTCGAGAAGATGAACCAGTTGACCGACAAGCCTCTCCTGGACGCGGCCGTGGTGCGCCGCCAGATCGAGGCCCGCGACCTCCAGATGACCAACCCCTACAGCAAGGACTCCCAGGTCCAGGGCATCCGCAACGCCCGCCGCTACATCGGCGACCGCCTGGGCCGCGTGGCCACCCCGCACCGCATCCTGGACCCGGCGGCCGGCCCCCTGATCGGCGTCAAGCTGCACGTGCTGACCCGCAAGACCCTCGGCGGCATCCAGACGGACCTGGACTCACGGGCGCTGGCCGCCGACGGCAGGCCGATCGGCGGACTGTACGCGGCGGGCGAGGTCGCCGGCTTCGGCGGCGGCGGTGTGCACGGCTACAACGCCCTCGAAGGCACGTTCCTCGGCGGCTGCCTCTTCTCGGGCAGGGCGGCGGGCCGCGCGGCGGCCGAACAGACGGCCTAGCAGCACTTCTCCAGCCCTACGGCCCGTCTCCTCACCCCTCCAGGAGGCGGGCCAGCACCGAGGCGTGACTCCGCTCCGGCGACCTGACCGCCGTCACCAGGGTCACCGGCCCCATACGGACCAAGTTCCGCAAGGTGTGCAGGAGTTGGGCCGCCTCGGGCTCGGCGAGCTCGGCCTCGTAACGGCTGCTGAACTCCTCGAAGTCACCCTCGCCCGCGTGATACCAGCGGCGCAGTTCGGTCGACGGGGTGATCTCCTTGGGCCACTCGTCGACCCGGGCCGCGTCCTTGGACAGGCCACGCGGCCACAGCCGGTCGACCATGACGCGCACGCCGTCCTCCGGCTCGGGCGGATCGTAGACACGACGCACGCGGACGGTCACGGGCGGGCTCCCTCGGGTGGCGGTGGTGCGGTGAGCCTACGTCCGGGCGGGGAGTGGGGG